>DASWMR010000643.1:0-6777 GCA_036399635.1 Actinoplanes sp.
GTTTGCGGGAGGCATGCAGTGTCGCCTTGAGGGGCGACTCCTGGCGGACCGACACCGAGACGTTCCCGTCCCGAGCGACCTTGTGCACGGACTTCTCCCCGGCAGCCTGCTTGACGGGTCCCGCCTGGTCGTCCACCGGCACGAGCACTCCCGCCATGCCCTCGGCAAGGGACAGCGTGTCGCTGACCTCGCCGAGCACCTCGGACAGGCGTGCGCCGAGGGCGTCACAGATGGCCGCGAGCAACTCGCTGGATGCTTCCTTCTGGCCGCGCTCGATCTCGGACAGGTACCCCAGGCTGACGTTCGCGGCGGTGGAGACCTCGCGCAGCGTGCGGTGCTGCCCCTGCCGGCGCGCCCGAAGTGCGTCGCCGATAACCCGGCGTAGCAGGACCATGGCACCTCCTCCTGCGGCGGGGCCGCCGGCACACGCCGGAGGCTTCCCGCAACCGTACCCGGTGCGGGCCACGCCGACATCCCGCCCCGCCGAATTCCGGGACCACCCCGCGGCCGGGCAACTGGACAACATCGGTGTTCGACGGAACATTCCGCAGCTCACGCCGGCGCTGGGGCCTCCTGGAGGCAATCGGTGAGCAACCACAGAGCGCTCGTCACACTCTCCGTTCGGATGACGGCCCGATTGCCGGCGAGTTTCAGCTCGCGCACGGTGGCCCCGAACGGCCCGGCGACTGCGACGAAGACCATGCCGACGGGCTTGCCGTCCTGGGGTTCCGGACCGGCCACGCCGGTCGTGGCGACGCCCCAGTCGGCACCGCACCGCTCGCGCGCGCCGGCTGCGAGCGCTCGGGCGACGTCCGGGTCGACCGGCCCCCGCTCGGCCAGCAGGTCCGCCGGAACACCGGCCAGCGCGTGCTTGAGATCGGTGGCGTACACCACCAGGCCGCCGCGGAAGACCGCGCTCACCCCCGGGATCTCCACGAGCGTCGCGGCGATCAGGCCGCCGGTCAGCGACTCGGCGGAGGCCAGGGTCTCGCGGCGATCGACGAGCCGATGCACCACCGCGGCCGCGGCGGCACGAAGGTCGGATTCCGGACTGGGCACGCAGAAGATCCTATTGAACGCGCGCGTCCTGGCGCAGTCGCAACGCCTGGAGCAGGTAGTCGGCGCCGGTCGCCACGGTGACCACCAGCGCGGCGCCCATCAGCCACGGGCCGACCACGTCGAACGGGTCGGGGACGGGCCACAGATACCACGCGATGGCGGCGATCTGCAGGACCGTCTTGAGCTTGCCGCCACGGCTGGCCGGGATGATGCCGTAGCGGATGACCCAGAAGCGCAGCGCGGTCACGCCCCACTCGCGCACCAGGATGAGCACGGTCACCCACCAGGGCAGCCCGTCGTACGCGCTCAGCAGGACCAGCGCGGTGCCGGTCAACGCCTTGTCCGCGATCGGGTCGGCGACCTTGCCGAACGAGGTGACCAGCGACCAGCGCCGGGCTATCCAGCCGTCCACGAAGTCGGTCGCCGAGGCGACACAGAAGACCAGGCAGGCCGCGACCCGCGCGCCGGTGCCGATCAGCTGGGAGGTGACGACCAGGCCGAGGAAGACCGGCACCAGCACGATCCGCACCACGGTGAGGAGGTTCGCCGGGTTGTACGGCGACACCACCGGAGGCGCGGCGACCGGCTCGTCGGTCACCGTACGGCCACCGCCGCCGCGGAGATCATCTCGATCGGCACCGCGATGAGGTCGACCCCTTCCGTTCCGGTGACCCGGGCCCGCACCAGGTCGCCCGGGCGCAGCGCGGCCGCGTCGACCCGCAGCTCGTCGACACCGAACCCGCCCACACCCGGCCCGTCAACACCCGGCTCGCCGGCGACCAGCGTGGTCGAGCCGTCGACCTCGGGTGCCTGATGCTCGGCGCGGCCCTCGATCTCGCCGTCGCCCACCGAGTCGACAAGCACCTCGACGACGGCGCCCAGGCGCTCCTCGGCCCGCTGCGCGCACAGCTCGTCGGCCATCGTGACCACCCGGTCGTAACGCTGCTTGATGGCGTCCTGGAGAACCTTGCCGGGCAGGCCGGCCGCCTCGGTGCCGTCCTCGTCGCTGTAGTCGAACACGCCGACCGCGTCGAGCCGCGCCTCGGTCAGGAACCGGACCAGCTCATCGACGTCCTGCCGGGTCTCGCCGGGGAAGCCGACGATGAAGTTGCTGCGGGCGCCCGCCTCGGGCGCGAGCTGGCGGGCCGAGGCCAGCAGCTCGAGGAACCGCTCGGTGGAGCCGAACCGGCGCATCCGACGCAGCACCGGCTCGCTGGCGTGCTGGAAGGACAGGTCGTAGTAGGCCGCGACGCCGGGTGTCGTGGCGAGCACCTCGACCAGGCCGGGTCGGGTCTCGGCGGGCTGGAGGTAGCTGGCCCGGACCCGCACGATGCCGGCCACCGCGGCCAGCTGGGGCAGCAGCTTCTCCAGCAGTCGAGGGTCGCCGAGGTCCTTGCCGTAGGAGGTGCTGTTCTCACTGACCAGCACCAACTCGCGGACGCCCGACTTGGCCAGCCACTCGGCCTCGGCGAGCAGCTCCTGCGGGTCGCGGGAGACGAACGCGCCGCGGAAGGCCGGAATGGCGCAGAACGCACACCGTCGGTCGCAGCCGCTGGCCAGCTTGAGGCTGGCAACCGGGCCGGAGTCGAGCCGCCGGCGCAGCACGGTGCGCAGGTGTGCCGGGGTGTGCTCGTCGACCGTGTTGTGCCCAGGGACGACCACCTTGGTGTTCTGGCGCTGCACCGGGGTGATCGGCAGCAGCTCACGGCGGTCCCGCGGGGTGTGCGCGTCGAACCGCTCGCCGGCCAGCACGCCGTCGAGCCGGGCGGCGATGTCGGTGTAGTCGTCGAACCCGAGCACGGCCTGCGCCTCGGGGAGGCTCTCGGCCAGCTCGCGCCCGTACCGCTCGGCCATGCAGCCGGCCGCGACCACCTTGGCGCCGGTGTCGGCCGCGGCGAGCAGCGTCTCAATCGAGTCCTGCTTCGCCTTCTCCACGAAGCCGCAGGTGTTGACCACCACCACGTCGGCGCCGGAGGCGTCGGTGCTGACCTCCCAGCCGCCGGCATCGAGGCGGGCGGCCAGCTCCTCGGAATCGACTTCGTTACGGGCGCAGCCGAGGGTGAGGAGCGCGACACGGCGGGGGGAAGGGGTTACCGACACTCACCAAGGCTACCGGTCGGCGCGCGGGCCCCGTTCCCCCACACGGTTGGTAACCGCCGCTTCAGCCCTGGTTCACCTCGGACTCGTACTCCCGGGCACTATGCCGACTCCTGCCCGGAAGCCCGCACCGTACGCGGAAGCGCTCCTCCTCGCGACGCTGATCGCCCTCGCCCTGCTGGCCCGCTGGGCCGGCTGGCGCGAGAAGACGTCCGACATGAACATCTTCTTCCAGTGGTACAACCAGCTCAAGGCGGCCGGCGGCTGGCGGGGCCTGGGCACCGAGATCGGCAACTACAACGCGCCGTTCCTCTACTTCCTGGCCGTCGCGATCTACCTGCCCGGTCCGCTGATCTTGAAGATCAAGGCGATCTTCGTCCTGTTCGATGTGCTGCTCGCGGTCAGCGCCTACCAGCTCGTGGCGCTGCGGTGGCCCGGCCGCCGCATCCCGGTGATGGCCGCCCTGGTGACGGTGCTGCTTCCGACGGTGGTGCTGAACGCGTCGGTGCTCGGCCAGATGGACGCGATGTGGGCCGCGCCCGCCGTGGGGGGCGTGTATTTCCTGCTTCGCAGTAGACCTTGGTGGGGCGTCGCGCTCTGCGGGGTCGCCGTCGCGGTCAAGCCGCAAGGCATCTTCATCTTCCCGCTCCTGCTGCTGCTCGCGCTTGCCGGCCGCCTCCCCTGGCGTACGCTGCTCGCCGCTCCCGCCGTGTTCCTCGCGCTCGATCTGCCCGCGATCCTGCTCGGCCGCGACCCGGTCGAGCTGCTGTCCATCTACAGCCTGGAGCGCCAGTCGCGGATCATCGAAGAGCTGAGCTACCGCGCACCGTCGGTCTTCATCTTCGTGCCGGCGGCGGACCGGGTGGAAACGGTACGCCTTCTCGGATACGTCTTCGCCGCCGCGCTCGTCGTGGCGGTCTGCTACACCCTGGCGGTCCGGGCTCTCGAGATGACCGCCGAACGCGTCCTCGCCGCGGCCGCCCTCTTCTCGATCATGGTGCCGTTCCTGCTGCCCGGCATGCACGAGCGCTACTTCTTCCTGGCCGACGTGCTGACCGTGGCACTGGCCGTCTGGATCCCCCGCCTCTGGTACATCCCGCTGCTGGTGCAGGGCGCCTCGTTGCTGTCCTACGGGGCCTTCCTGTTCGGCCGCTCTTCGGTGCCGATGGTCGTGCCGGCCGGGATGATGCTGGCCGCGCTGATCGTCCTCGGCCGGCACCTGCTGCTCGCGGCGTTCGCGTCACCCGTCCCGGTCGAGGAGGGAACGGTCGAGGAGGGAACGGTCGAGGAGGAACGCCAGCCCGTCCAGGATGCGCTCGAGGCCGAACTGGAAAGACCGCTCCGGGTCGGCTAGCGCGTTGTACGTCTCTCCAGCGACCTGTCCGACCCGCCCGGATACCGGGTAGGCGCCCGGCGGCATCAGCCGTTCCAGCACCGGTGCGTTGATCTCCCACCACTCGGCGTCGGTCATCTGCGTCTGCTCGGCCGCCCGGCGGGCTGCGACGGCGGCCCGCGCCGCGTTCTGCGCGAAGCCGACCAGCAGCGTGACCACCTGGTCCATCTCGAGATCGGTGAAGCCGGCGCCGTCGATGGCGGACAGTTGCCACTCGTACTTGGCCGAGCCGTTCGGCCCGATCCACGGTCGGTACTCCTCGACCTGCAACAGCCACGGGTGCCGCATCACCTCGTCCCACGCCTGCCGGGCGATCGCGGCGAGCCGCTGCCGCAGGGTGCCGGTCGCCGGCCGGAAAGCGTCCTCGCCGATCACCTCGTCCACCATCAGGCCGATCAGCTCGGAACGACCCGGCACGTACGTGTAGATCGACATCAGCTTGAGCCCGAGCCGGTCGGCGACCTTGCGCATCGAGAAGGCCGGCAGCCCGTCGGCGTCGGCGACCTCGATCGCGGCCCGGACCACCTCGTCCACCGTGAAGCGCTGCCGGGGCCCGCGCGACCCTTGCGGCGTCCCCAAGGTGCGCCGCCAGAGCAGCGCGAGCGTCCGGTCGACGTCCCCGATTTCCATCTGCACAACTTACCCCGTGGGGTGTACGGTGTATCCCGCAACGTTTTTCCGTACGGCATACGGAGTTAGGAGCAGCGGGTGGCACCCTCGTTGGTGGCAAGCGGACTGAAGAAGCGATATGGCGACGTCCAGGCGCTGGACGGGTTCGATCTCAGCGTGCCGAGCGGCACCATCCACGGCCTGCTGGGGCCGAACGGTGCGGGCAAGAGCACCGCGGTCAAAGCGCTGGCCACCCTGATCGACGTGGACGGCGGCACCGCCCAGGTCGCCGGGCTCGACGTGCGCACCGACGCCCGGCGGGTGCGCGAGCGGATCGGCCTGGTCGGGCAGAACGCGGCGGTCGACGAGATCCTCGGCGGCCGGCAGAACCTGGTGATGTTCGGCCGGCTCTACGGGCTGGCCAAGTCGGCCGCGCGGGCCCGGGCCGACGAGCTGCTCACCGTCTTCGGGCTGGCCGAGGCCGCCGAGCGGTCGGTCTCCACCTATTCCGGCGGCATGCGCCGCCGGCTCGATATCGCGGCCGGGCTGATCCGGCGGCCCGCCGTGCTCTTCCTCGACGAGCCCACCGCCGGGCTCGACCCGCGGGCCCGCAACGAGGTGTGGCAGACCGTGCGCGAGGTCGCCGAGCTCGGCACCGCGGTGCTGCTCACCACCCAGAACCTCGACGAGGCCGACCAACTGGCCGGGCAGATCTCGGTGCTGGACCACGGCCGGGTCATCGCCGCCGGCACGCCCACCGAGCTGAAACGGCAGATCGGCGGCGACCGGGTCACCGTCGCCCTGCGCTCGGCGGCCGAGATGTCCCGGTTGACCGGCCGGCTGCCCGAGACCGGCAAGGACGGGCTCACGGCGACCTTCGAGGTGCGCCTCACCGAGGTGGTGCGGGCGCTGGACGAGCTGGGCATCGAGACCGACGACCTGGTGCTGCGCCGGCCCACCCTCGACGAGGTCTTCCTGACCCTGACCGGTCCCGCCACCCAAGGAGCATCCCGATGAACACCCTGCGCGCCGGCTGGATCATCACCCTGCGGGACCTCGCCCACTGGGTGCGGCAGCCGTGGACCCCGGTCTTCGGCCTGCTCTTCACCATCATGTTGCTGCTGGTCTTCGGCTTTCTCTTCGGCGGGGCGATCACGGTGCCCGGCGGCGGCGACTACATCACCTTCCTGCTGCCCGGGATGATGGCGCTGAGCATGCTGTTCGGGGTCGAGGCGACCACCACGACGATGGCCGCCGACGCCCGCAAGGGCATCACCGACCGATTCCGGTCGCTGCCGATCGGCAGCGCGGCGGTGTCGCTCGGCCGGGTCGGCGCCGACATGGCCAACTCGGCGGTAGAGCTGCTGGTGCTACTCGTCGGCGGGCTGCTGATCGGCTGGCGGGTCTCGTCCGACCCGGCGTCGGTGGCGCTGGCCATCCTGCTACTGCTGTTCCTGCGCTTCGCGATGCTGTGGGTCGGCATCTTCCTGGGGCTGGCGCTGCGCGGCGAGGGCACCACGATGGCGGTGCAGGTGCTGGTCTGGCCGATCGGGTTCCTGTCCACCGTGATCGTCTCGACCGAGACCATGCCGGGCTGGCTCGGGGCGATCGCCGCATGG
>DASWMR010000644.1:0-10382 GCA_036399635.1 Actinoplanes sp.
GATATCGGCGAACGGGGTGCGTTCGATCTGTGCGGGCTCCATGCGGCACATGGTGACCTATCCAGCCGCACGGACGCCGGTGCTGGTCACCCATCCGACAGGCGGTGGATGGTGACCCAGCAGACAGACCGCGTCGCTCATGTCGGAAAAGAGCAGACCGATGGGACAGCCGTGAAAATTCGGCTGCCTCTCCCCGCGGGAAGCCTCGGCCGTGCCCGGCTCGGGGCCGTCTTTCTGGGCGGGCTCGCCGTCCTCGGCCAGCTACCTCAGCTCGGCAACCCGGGGCGCTCGGCGGAGTACCTCCGCCTCTCGGCCGCCGCCATCCTGCTGCTCCTAGGGATGGTCCTGTTCATCTACCGCAGCGGCCGGGCGCCGTGGTGGACCTCGATCCTGCTGCCGGTGCTCGTCGTCATCGGCGCGTCCGGCCTCAAGGACCCCCTGGCCGGTACGGCGTTCGCCGTCTCCGCCACGATGGTGCTGTCGCTGTACGTCTCGACTCCGAGCTGGTTCGTCCTGGTCGCCGGGGCGATGACGTCCGTGCCGTTTGCGGTGGCGATCTCGCCGTACTCGGCCGGCCGGATCATCGGGTGGGACACTGCCACCGTGCTCAGCATCGTGCCGCAGGTGCTGCTGATGTCGAGCATGATGCGCGGCATCTACCTGGCACTGCACCGCCAGGACCGAGCCGCCGAGCGGGAGGCCGAACTCGCCCGGTGCGGGCGGGACATGCTCGGCGTCACCGATGCCGGGCGGTTGCACGAGATCGCGCGGCGGGCCGGCGACAAACTCGTCGCACTCCAGCCCGGCATCGCGCTGTTGATCCTCCGCCCCCTGCCGGACGGCGGTCTGGTGGTGTCGAGCGCGGGCGGCGGACCGGGCGACGTACGCGGCCGGGCGGTGGGCGACGACGTGCTCACCGACCCCGCGCTGCTCGCCGCGCTCGTGCCCGGCCACGCGCACTGGACCATCGACCCGTTCGGTACCGACCCGGCGGCCCCGGACCGGTACCTGGCGGTCGGCGGTCGGCGACGGGTGCCCACCGACGTTCTGGACACGTTCCGCAACCTGTCGCTGCAGGTGCTGCTCGGCGAGGGCGGCTGCCGGGCGCACGCCGAACTCGAGCACGCGGCCCACCACGATCACCTCACCCAGCTGCCGACCCGGGCGAAGTTCCTGCGCGCCGTGGGCACCGCCCTGACCGAGGCGCCGTCCGACACGGTCGCCGTGCTGAACATCGACCTCGACGACTTCAAGCAGGTCAACGACCGACACGGGCACACCGCCGGCGACGAACTGCTGGTGCAGGTCGCGTCCGCGCTGACCGAGGCCGCCGGCGGGCGCGGTCTGGCCGGCCGGTTCGGTGGCGACGAGTTCGCGCTGCTGCTGACCGGTCTCGGCGACCCGGCCGAGGCGGACGACGTGGCCCGGCAGCTCGTCGCCCGACTGGCCGCCCCGATGCGACTGAGCGCGGGCACGGTGCACGTCGGGGCGAGCATCGGCGTGGCGGTGGCCGAACTGGGCATCACCGTGGCCGACCTGACCCGGCGGGCGGACACCGCGATGTACGCGGCGAAGGCGTCCGGCAAGAACCGGATCGAGATCTACACCCCTCCACGTGAGCAGTTGACGCTGCCCGGAAGGCTGGTCGGCAGTGGCCCGGCCGGTGTGGCACGCTTTCGGAATGAGTGACGCGGTTCGGTTCGGGCTGGTCGGCTACGGCTCCGGCGGGCGGATCTTCCACGCCCCGCTGCTCGCCTCGGCCGACAACGTCGAGTTCGTCGGCGTGGTGACCACCAACGACGAACGCCGCGCCGAGCTCGCCGCGCAACGGCCCGGGGTGGCCGCCTTCGACTCGATCGCCGCGCTCGCCGCGGCCGGTGCCGAGGCGGTCTCGATCTCCACGCCGGCGGCCACCCACGCCGAGCTGGCCCGCGAGGCGATCGCCCGGGGCCTGGCCGTGGTCGTCGACAAGCCGTTCGCGATGGACGCCGGCGAGGCCGGTGCGGTGGTCACCGCCGCCGCCGAGGCGGGCGTGCTGCTGAGCGTCTACCAGAACCGTCGGTGGGACTCCGACCTGCTGACCATCCGCCGGCTCATCACCGACGGCACGCTCGGCTCGGTGCATCGGTTCGAGTCGCGCTTCGAGCGCTGGGAGCCGGGGCGCCGCCCGCCCGCGGCCGGCGGCGGCACTCTGCTCGACTTCGGGTCGCACCTGGTCGACCAGGCGCTGCTGCTGCACGGCCCGGCCCTACGGGTGTACGCCGAGATGCGCGGCAGCGGCGACCTCGACGACGACGTGTTCGTGGCCCTGCACCACGCGAACGGCGTCGAGTCGCACCTGTCCGGCAGCTGGCGGCAGGGCGCACCGGGCCCGCGGTTCCGGGTCAGCGGCACCACCGGGTCGTTCGTCATCGACGGCATCGACGGCCAGGAGGCCCTGCTGAAGGCCGGCAGGTCCCCGGCCGACCTCGGCGACCGCTGGGGGGTCGAACCGGAACACAGGTGGGGCCGCGTCTACCGCGGTGCGACGAGCGCCCCGGTGCGCTCGGAACGCGGCCGGTGGGACACGTACTACCCGGCGTTCGCGGCAGCCGTCCGCGGCGCGGGCGCGGTACCCGTCGACCCGGCCGACGCGGTCCGCACCATGACGGTGCTCGACGCGGCCCGCCAGAGCGCCCGCACCGGCGCGGCCGTCCGTCTGTAGTACCTCAGCTTTGTAGTACCTCAGCTTTGTAGGACCTCAGCTGGCGTGGGCCAGCAGCTGACGGAGGATGCCGTCGATGTCGGTGAACAGGGACAGGTGACCCTCGCCGGGGAGCAGATGCGCCTCGGCGCCTGGCAGGTGGGCGGCCAGCCAGTGGCCGTGTGCGGGCGGGACCATCCGGTCGTCCTCGCCCTGCCAAATCGTCACCGGGATGCGGATGTCCTGCGGCCGGAAGCCCCACCCGGCCAGGAACGCCAGGTCGTCCTCGCGCCAACCGGCGATGCCCGCGGAGACCGCGTAGCGCGACGACGCCGCCAGGTACTCGGCGAACTCGTCGGTGAGCGCCTTGCGGTCCACCTCGGATAGCAGGTCACCGAAGGCGGTGACCACGTCGGCCGGTTTCACCTCGATCAGATCGGCGGCCGTCTCGGCCAGGAACTGGTCGAGGTCGGTCACCCCGCGGGCGGCCGCGCCGAACTCGGCGATGTTCTCGTGGCCCATGCCGGCCAGCCAGTCCAGACCGACCGCATCGTGCGGCGCCACCCCGGCGATCGTCGCCGCGCCCAGGCACCGGCCCGGCAGCAGCGCGGCGCAGGCCAGAGCATGCGGGCCGCCGCCAGACCAGCCCAGGGTGACGAAGTGTGCGGCGCCCTCCTCGTCCAGGATCGCGGACACGTCCGCAGCCACGTCGGCGATCCGGCGGCCGGGACTGGGCGAGCTACCGCCGTACCCGGGCCGGCTGTGCAGGATGATCCGCATGCCCTGCCGGACGGCGGCGTCGAACAGCGGCGCGAACCGCACCGCGCCGGAGGGGGTGCCGTGGTGCATCACCAGCGGCAGACCGCCGGGTGGGCCCTCGACCAGGTATTCCAGGGTGCGGCCGACGGGCAGCTCGATGCGCTCCATACCTCGAAAAGATACCCAAACAGGGAGGGAAGGGAGGGGAGAACACCGACGGCCGCCAAGCGCTGCTGCGAGAATGGACGACATGGTTCGCAAGCCGAAGACCGCCACCGCCTGTCCGTGCGGGCGCGGCCTGCCCTATCCGGAATGCTGCGGTCCGGCGCATCAGGGAACCGCCCCGGCCACCGCCGAGGCTCTGATGCGGTCCCGCTTCAGCGCCTTCGCGCTGGACGACGACGCGTACGTGCTGCGGTCCTGGCATCCGTCGACCCGGCCGGCGACGCTCGACGGTGACCCGCACCTGCGCTGGGTCGGCCTGGATGTCATCGAGACCAGCGGCGGCGGGATGTTCGACACCGAGGGGGTGGTCGAGTTCCGGGCGCACTTCCGCGATCACGGCAAGCACGGCGACATGGTCGAACGCAGCCGGTTCGTGCGGCACGACGGTCAGTGGGTGTATTGGGGGCCGATCCTTACCGATGGCTCCCTCGCCAACATTTGACCTGGTGTGATCTGCTGCAGAGGTGCCGAACGAACAGCGACCTCTCGAAGACGGGATCGTCCGGGATTTCAAGGTCAACCTCTCGTACGGGCGGTACCTGCACCTGGACGAGATCCTGCACGCGCAGCACCCCGTCAGCGTGCCCGAGCACCACGACGAGTTGCTCTTCATCCTCCAGCACCAGACCTCCGAGCTGTGGCTGAAACTGGTGCTGCACGAGTTGCACGCGGTACGCCGGCAGCTTGCCGGCGACGAGCTGCGCCCCGCGCTCAAGGGACTGGCCCGGGTCAAGCACATCCAGCGCACGCTGACCGAGCAATGGTCGGTGCTGGCCACCCTGACACCCAGCGAGTACGCCGAGTTCCGCAGCTTCCTCGGCACCTCGTCGGGCTTCCAGTCCTATCAATACCGCGCGGTCGAGTTCCTGCTCGGCAACAAGGATCGGCGGATGCTGTCGATCTTCGACGACGACCCGGCCGCGCGGGCCCTGCTGTCCGAAGCGCTGGCGGCACCGAGCGTCTACGACGAGTTCCTCCGCTACCTGGCCCGGCACGGTCACGCCGTACCGGCCGAGATCCTGGATCGCGACGTCACCGAGCCGTACGCGTTCCACGACGGTCTGGTCCCGGTCTTCCGGCACATCTACGAGCACGCGGAGCAGAACTGGGCGGCGTACGAGGCGTGTGAGGAGCTCGTCGACCTGGAGGAGAACTTCCAGCTCTGGCGGTTCCGGCACCTGAAGACGGTGCAGCGCACGATCGGCGTCCGGCGCGGCACCGGCGGCTCCAGCGGGGTGAACTTCCTGAAGGCCGCGCTCGACCTCAGCTTCTTCCCCGAGCTGTACGCCGTCCGCACCGAGATCGGAGTGCCCAGTTGAGAAATGCCCAGTTGAGTGACGACCAGCTCAGTGCGGACGCGACCGCCCTGGACGCCGCCGATCCGCTGGCGAAGTACCGGGACCGGTTCCTCACCGCCGCAGACTCCGATGTCGTGTCCTACCTGGACGGCAACTCGCTGGGTCGGCCGCTGGCCGCGACCGCCGAGCTGATGGACGACTTCATCCGGCGGCAGTGGGCGGGCCGGCTGATCCGGGGCTGGACCGACGAGTGGCTGGAGTGGCCGCTGACCCTCGGTGACCGGCTCGGGGCCGCGGCGCTGGGTGCGGCGGCCGGGCAGACGGTGATCGCCGACTCGACCACCGTCCTGATCTACAAGCTGGCCCGCGCCGCGGCGGCCGCCCGCCCCGGGCGCCGCCAGGTGGTGCTGGACACCGACAACTTCCCCACTGACCGGTACGTGCTGGAGGGCATCGCCGCCGAGCAGGATCTCGAGCTGGTCTGGATCGAGACCGATCCGCTGACCGGCGTGCACCCCGAGCAGGTCGCCGAGGTGGTGGACGAGCGGACCGCGCTGGTGCTGTTCAGCCATGTCGCGTACCTCTCGGGGTGGCTCGCCGACGTCGCGGAGATCACCCGGATCGCGCATGAGGCCGGCGCGCTCGCCCTGTGGGACCTGTGCCACTCGGTCGGCTCGGTGCCGATCGCGCTGGACGACTGGGGTGTCGACATGGCCGTCGGCTGCACTTACAAATACCTCAACGGTGGTCCCGGCGCGCCCGCCTTCGCCTACCTCCGGGACGGCCTGCAGGACGAGGTGCGCCAGCCGATCTGGGGCTGGATGGGCCACCGGTCGGCGTTCGAGATGGGCCCCGGGCACCGGCCGGCCGAGGGCGCGCGGGCGTTGCTCAGCGGCACTCCGCCGATCCTGTCGATGGTGCCGCTGCAGGCCAATCTGGCGGTGCTTGAGGAGGCCGGGATCGCTGCGGTGCGCGACAAGTCACGGCGGCTCACCGAGTTCGCGGTGCAGTTGGCCGACGCCTGGCTGGCGCCGCTGCGCACCGAGCTGGTCAGCCCGCGCGACCCGGAGCGCCGCGGCGGGCACGTCACGCTGCGACGGGCCGGTTTCGCCGACGTCCTCGGGCCGCTGTGGGAGCGTGGAGTGCTCCCCGACTACCGCCGGCCGGACGGGTTGCGCATCGGGCCGGCGCCGTTGAGCACCAGCTTCGCCGAGGTGCACCGCGGCCTGTCTGTCCTGCGCGACCTCCTTTCATGACGGAATATCTGGTCAGCGCCGCACTTTGGTGGGATGGCGGGCTGCGCTCCGGCGACGCGTTGCGGATCGAGGCGGACGGGCGGGCGGCGCCGGTTCCGCTCGCCGATGTGCCGGCGCAGGCCGCCCGCCGGGACCTACCCGGCACGCTGCTGCCCGCTCTGATCGACGCACACGTCCACTCCGGACTCGTCGACCTCGCCGTGGTGCGGGCCGGCGGCATCGCGGCGGTGTGGGATCTCGGAAGCGTCCCGGCGAAGGTGGCCGAGCTCGCCGCCCGGGACGCCGGGTTGCCGCGGATCCGGTTCGCGGGCCCGTTCCTGACCGCGCCCGGCGGCTATCCGAGCGACCGGGCCTGGGCCGCTCCGGGCAGCTGGCGGGAGATCCGGTCGGCCGCCGACGGGTCCGAGGCGGTGGCCGCGGCGCACGCCAGCGGGGCCACGCTGATCAAGGTGGCCGCGCACGCCGGCGGCCCACAGCTGGGGCCGGAATCGCTCGCCGCGGTGGTGGGTGCGGCGCATGACGCCGGCCTGCCGGTGGTGGTGCACGCCGAAGGGCCGGGCACCGTCGCCACCGCCTGCGAGGCGGGCGCCGACCTGCTCGCGCACACCCCGTGGAGCGAGCCGCTGGACGACGGCCTGGTGCGGACGTGCGCCGAGCGGATGGAGTGGATCAGCACGCTCGACATCCACGGCTGGGGCACACCCACCCCAGCGGGGGGCACGGCGATCGGCAACCTGCGGCGCTTCCGGTCGTACGGTGGGAGCGTGCGCTACGGCACCGACCTGGGCAACGGGCCGTTACCGCCCGGGGTGAACCCCCGCGAGCTGCGCGCGTTGCAGGCGGCCGGCCTGACCCCGGACGAGATCCTGCGGGCGATGACCGACCCGGCTCAGGTGCCCGGCATCTGCTGGATCCCCGGCGGCCTCCAGCTCGAGCCGGCCCCATTCGCCGACGTGCTCGCCACGGCGCGGGTGGTAGACGCCGCCGTGCGTCCTCGCGCCTGACCGCTCTGTTACCGGAAGATTTCCCGGCGGCGTCCGGCAGCTTGACTTAGTCCCAGAAGGCGCTAACACTTCCGTAACATTGACGGTCGTAGTTGGATGCCGCCCACCGGCACCCGATGGGCGAGGAGTCCCCATGAAGATCTCGGCTCTGGCGCGGCGCCGCCTGGTGGCCGGCGTAGCGGTCCCGGTCGTCGTGGCCGCGGCCAGTGTCGTGGTGACTCTGCACGCGAACGCCGCGGCCGGCTGCTCGGTCCGCTACGCGGTCACCACCCAGTGGAGCGGCGGCTTCACCGCCGACATCGCGGTCACCAACCTCGGTTTCCCGCTCACTGGTTGGACGGTCACCTGGTCGTTCGACGGTGGACAGACGGTGAGCCAGGGCTGGAACGCCACCTTCGCGCAGTCCGGCGCGACGGTGACCGCCCGCAACGCGTCGTGGAACGCGCCGCTGCCGACCGACGCGACAGTCACCTTCGGATTCAACGGTGCCAACAACGGCATTACCAACCCGGCGCCCACTTCAATCGCGCTCGACGGGGTCACCTGCACCGGGTCCGCCGCCCCGAGCGGCACGCCGACGTTCGTGCCCACGGCCGAGCCGACCACGCCGCCGACCGCGCCCACCAGCGCGCCGACGACCGTGCCAGGCACCACGGCGCCCACCACCGCGCCGAGCCCGACACCGACCAGCGCGACGCCGGCGGCGACGTTCGTCAACCCGATCAAGCGCAACGGCCCGGACCCTTGGCTGCAGTACTACGACGGGTACTACTACCTCGCCACCACGACGTGGAACTCCACCATCACGATGCGCCGCTCGGCGACTCTGGCCGGGCTGGCGAACGCGACCGAGACCACGGTGTTCAACCTGGCCGGCCGCGCGAACGGCTGCTGCAACATGTGGGCGCCGGAGTTCCACCTGATCAACGGGCACTGGTACCTGTACTACGTCGCCGGGCAGAACGTCACGGACTACAACCCCACGCAGCGGCTGCACGTGCTGGAGAGCTCCGGCACCGACCCGATGGGCCCGTACACGTTCAAGGCCGACCTGGGCAACGACTGGCAGCTCGACGCGAGTGTGCTGACCGTCGGCGCCAATCTCTACCTGATGGGCACGTACGGCGGTGACGGCGCCGGGCAGTCCAACTTCATCCAGCGCCTGTCGAATCCGTACACGCTCACCGGCTCCCGGGTGCGGCTGAGTGCGCCCACCTACGACTGGGAGAAGCAGACCGGCGCGGTCAACGAAGGACCGGAACCGCTCTACCACGACGGCAAGGTCATGGTCGTCTACTCGGCCTCCGCCTGCTGGGGCCCGGACTACAAGCTCGGCCTGCTCACCCTCACCGGCACCGACCCGATGAACCCCGCGCACTGGACCAAGAAGTCCACCCCGGTCTTCCAGCGCAACGACGCGAACGGCGTGTACGCCCCCGGGCACAACGGCTTCTTCAAGTCGCCGGACGGCACCGAGGACTGGCTCGTCTACCACGCGAACAGCTCGGCGAGCGGCGGTTGCGACATGAACCGCTCGACCCGGGCGCAGAAATTCAGCTGGAACGCTGACGGCACACCGAATTTCGGCTCCCCGGTGTCGCTCAGCGCTGCACTGCCGGTCCCTTCCGGCGAATAATCCCCGTCCCCCGAGTTAAGGAACCAGCGATGAATGTACGACGAAAGCGGTGGCGAACCGCCCTGCTGGCAGCCGGCACCCTGATGGTCGCCGGCGGTGGCATCGCGGTAGCGGTCACCGAGGCGTCGGCAGCCGCCTGCGGCGCCCTGACCTATCAGGCTGACGCCACACTGAGCGGCAGCACCTGGACAGCACGCCGGGGTAGCACCACCGTCTACACCGGTACCGACATGCGCGCCGCCGTCCAGGCCGCGGTCAGCAGCCTGCCGGCCCGCACCTCGAAGCAGAACGTCGTGGTCCGCGGCTCCGGCTCGATCAGCGCGAACTCCCGGATCTCGCTGCCCAGCTACACCCTCATCGATGTCTGCGGCACGATCAACGTGACCGGCACCGGGACCGGCGATCAGGCCCCGATCTACTCGCGCGGGACGACCGACGTCGAGGTCGCTCACCTCAACGTCACCGGCGCCCCGATCTACGGCATCTTCATGCGCAGCGTGAACAACCTGATCCTGGGCCAGATCGACATGCGGCTGTCTGCCGGGCTCGGCGTCCGGATCGACAACTACGGCAACACGGCCGTGATGTCGAAGAACATCCGGCTGGACAACGCGTACGTCTCCGGGGCGAGCTCGCACGCGGTCGAGACGTACGGCGTGGACGGCATCACCATCGGCACCGTCACGGCCCGCAACGTCGGCGAGTCCGGCCTGCTGCTCAACCAGACGATCAACGCCACGGTCGGCACGGTGGACGCGGAGAACGCGGGCACCGGCACCGGCTACGCCGCGTTCCGGATGGCCAACCGCAACGGCCGGGTGGGCAGCGCCTACCCGAACAACATCAGGGTCGGCACGGTCAAGGCCCGGGGCGGCGGCCGGGGCATCTTCTGCGTCTCGGAGAGCGGCGGCGCGACCATCGACCGGGTCGACATCGCCAACACCGGCAACAACTCGGTCCTGCTCGAGAACTGCTACAACGTCGTCCTGGCCGGCCAGTCCGGCACGATCAGCGGCGGTGGCGAGGTCCGCATCGCCGCCCGCACCGACTTCCCGCCGTCGTCCGGGATCCGCTTCCAGAACCTGACGGTGAGCAACACCAACATCCGCTGGAGCCCCTGCACCGGCACGAACAACACGATCAGCAACGTCACCCGGTCGAACTCGACGCTGACCTGGTGCTGACCCCGGGCCGGTCCGGGTCGGTCAGCGGCCGGCCCGGGCCGGCGTCAGCAGCGTCGCAGCCGCGTAGCGCAGCAGCGGCCAGTAGATGCGTGCCGAGTCGCTCAGCGGGCTGAAGTGCGAGGACGCGTTCTCGTCGAGGTAGGTCGTGGTGATCACGACCTCCTCGATCCGGTGCCCCGCCCGGGCGGCCTCGAGCAGGACGTTCATCTCGTACTCGAAGCGCTCGCCGGGAATGGTCCGCAACCAGCCGAGCAGAGACGCGGGGTACGCCCGCAGCCCGGTCTGGGTGTCCTGCACGCCCCGTCCGGTGGCGGCACGGAAGAGCGCCTGCGTGACG
>DASWMR010000645.1:0-3477 GCA_036399635.1 Actinoplanes sp.
CAAGTCGGTGGGCTTCCTGATCGTCCGGGACGCCGAGGGACTGAGCCAGGTCGTCGTCACCGAGCCGGCGACCCGCGCCCAGATCGAGGAGCTGAGCGACGAAAGCGTGGTCGAGGTGGTCGCCACGGTCCACCCCAGCGGGCAGGCGCCGGGCGGGGTCGAGCTGATCGACCCGAAGATCACGGTGCTCGCCGCGGTGGGCGTACCGCTGCCGTTTAATTTGCATCGACCCGCGCTGACCGCGAGCCTGCCCACCCAGCTGGACCACGCGGCCCTGGCGTTGTGGCATCCGCAGCGACGGCAGGCGCTGCGGATTGCCGCGGCCGCGACCGCCGGGTTCCGGTCGGCGCTCGGCGAACAGCGGTTCGTCGAGATCCACACGCCGAAGATCGTGACGTCCGCGACCGAGCCCACCCGCGGCGGAAAACCCAATGCCAGTTCGTTGCATAAGTCGGGCGCCAGCGTATTTCGGATCGACTACTTCGGGCGACCCGGTTACCTGGCGCAGTCGCCGCAGTTCTACAAGCAGTTGATGGTCGGCGTCTTCGAGCGGGTCTTCGAGGTGGGACCGGTGTTCCGCGCCGAGCCCAGCGACACCGCGCGGCATCTGGCCCAGTACACGTCGCTGGACGCGGAAATGGGCTTCGTCGCCGATCACCGGGACGTGATGGCGATGCTGACCCGGACGCTCGGCGTGATGATGGCGACCGTCACGAGCGGTACCGGATTTGCGACGCCCAGGGTGCCGGCGGAGATCCCGGCGGTGCACTTCGCCGAGGCGCTGCGGATCGCCGGGGCGCCCGCCGGCGAGCCCGACCTGGCACCGGCGCACGAGCGGGCGCTGGGCGAGTGGGCGCTGCGGGAACACGGCTCGGAGTTCGTCTACGTGACCGGCTATCCGATGCGCAAGCGGCCGTTCTACACGCATCCAAACCCGGCCGACCCGGCGTCTTCGAACGGTTTTGACCTGCTCTTCCGAGGACTCGAGATAGTCACCGGTGGGCAGCGGCTGCACCGGTACGACGACTATGTGGCGGCGCTGGCGAAGGCCGGTGAGCCGCTTGAGCCGTACCAGGGCTACCTGGACGGATTCCGCTTCGGGATGCCCCCGCACGGCGGCTGGGCGATCGGGTTGGAGCGCTTCGTGGCGCGGCTGACCGGTGCGGCGAACGTGCGGGAGGTGACCGCCTTCCCCCGCGATCTGCACCGGATGGCGCCCTAGACCTAGAGGATGACCCCGATGGTCACCACGGCAACGATCACCAGCGGGACGATCGTGGTGGAGATCAGGATGGCCCAGGCGATGGGGTGGCCGAAGTTCAGCGCCACCCCGCCGCCCTGCTTGGGCACGAACACCCGGCTGTCGTTCGGGTCGCGGTAGAGAGCCATCAGAGCAGCGTCGCCAGGTGTCGCTCGACGACCGGGAGCACCTCGTCGACGGTGACCCGGCGGCCGAGCTCGGTGGTCAGCGACGTCACGCCCGCGTCCCGGATGCCGCAGGGGATGAAGCGGTCGTAGTTGGCCAGGTCGCAGTCGCAGTTCAGGGCGAAGCCGTGCTGGGTGACCCCGCGCGCGACCCGGATGCCGATCGCCGCGATCTTACGGTCCGGGCCGCGGTCGTCGGCGCGGATCCAGGCGCCGCTGCGGCCATCGATCTTGGACCGCTCGGCGTGCACGCCGAACTCGGCGCAGACGTCGATCAGCAGCTGCTCGGTACGCCGCACGTAGGCGACCACGTCGATCGGGTCGGGCAGCCGGACGATCGGATAGCCGACCAGCTGGCCCGGACCGTGCCAGGTGATCTTGCCGCCGCGGTCGACCTCGACGACCGGAGTGCCGTCGAGCGGGCGGTCGGCCGGCTCGGTGCGCTTGCCGGCGGTGAGGACGCTGGGGTGCTCCAGCAACAGGACGGTGTCGGGCCGGGTGCCCGCCACCACGGCGTCGTGCAGGCGCCGCTGCTCGTCCCAGGCCTCGCGGTAGTCGACCAGACCGGGGCGCAACACGGTGAGCGTGGAGGTTGTCACGACCCCAGCCTAGCGCCGGTCCACCGGGTCGATACCCGGGCGGATCCGCCACACCAGGACGTCGTCGACCCGCTCGGGCGGGCCCAACAGGTCGGTCGCGGTGAGCTCCACGGCCGTCCGGAACAGCGGACCGTCCGGGCCGGTGATCTTGTCGGGCAGGAAGACCGCGTCGATGTCCCAGTGCTGGAAGTCGGCGCGGGCCTGGGCCCGGTCCCAGTTGTCCAGGTTGGCGATCCAGCCATAGATCGCGGCTCGCAGGAACAGCCAGTCCGTGCTGCGTGGCACCGCGCCGATCCGGCCGGGGCCCTCCTTGCCGGTGACGTCGGGGCCGAGGAAGTAGCCGTCCGGAATGCGGAACTGCGGACCACCGCGGGCCATGGTGTACGCCTGCCAGCGCTGTCCGTCGGCGGCCACGTTGACCGCGAACGGCAGGGCGCTCAGCACACCGCCCGGCGACACGTACTGCTTCCAGGTGCCCGCCGAGATGAACCGTGGCTCCGGCGCCCGCTCGGCGGTGAGCAGTGGCAGCGGAACGAGCGGCAGCAGGGCGACTACGAACGCCGTCCCGAGGGCCGCCCGGGCCGGGCCGCGCAGCAACGTGTCCGCCGCCATCGTCAGCACCACGCCGAACACGCCGACCAGCACCAGTGCAAACCGCAGCGGCAGCGCCGAATCGAACAGTGGCAGGTGCGCGAGGAGGGCGTACGGCATCGGGATCGTCTCGGTGTCGAAGATTCGCAGACGCGGTCCGAGCGACACCACCAGGAACACGCCGCCGACCACGATCAGCGCGCGCAGCGTGGCCCGATGGCCCGGCTCGGCGCGCCGCCACAGCATGGTCAGGGTCACCACGATCAAGACCATCAGGGGTACGCCGAAGAACGACGTCGCCTCGGTGGGGTTCGGAGCCAGGTCGTTGCCCAGCCCGGCCCAGGCGGCGAGCGTACGGTCCGAGTAGCTGAAGAACGATGCGAGGTCCTCGGCGTAGTGCCGTTGGTTGAACCCCGTGCCGGCGAACGTTTGCGGCCCGGCGAAATGCATATAGAGCGGGTACGCCAGCAGGGCGAACGCGACCGCGGCGGCGACCCCCAGCCCGGCCAGCACGGTCGGCAGGGCGGCGCGCGCCTCGGCCCGGGTGGCCCTGGCGAGCGACCAGGTGATGATGAAGACCCCGCCGGCCAGCGCGGTGAAGAACAGCCCCTCGGCGGCGATCGTGAAGCAGGTGCCCAGCAGCAGCCCGAGCACCAGCCCGTTGCGGAGCCAGCGGCCCTTCTCGCGCAGCTTGAGCAGCGACCACAGGACGACCGGGGCGATCCAGCCGGCGCTCCAGTTCAGGTGGCCGTTGGCGTGCGAGATGAAGCCGGGCGCGAAGCCGCAGAACAGCCCGCCCAGCGCGGCTGCGGCCCGGTTGCCGGTGACCCAGCGGCACAGGAACAAGTACCAGGCGAAGGCG
>DASWMR010000646.1:0-7438 GCA_036399635.1 Actinoplanes sp.
CGGGAGCCGGCCGCGGGACGGCCGGCCGGATGACGAGTGCAACCTGCGGGCGTACGTCGGGCAGGCCTATGCCGAAATCCCGGCGATGTTCGCCGTCTTCGCCCTGCCGAACCCCGACGACAGCCGGCCGATAAGCGACGCGCTCTACTCGGTCGCCGCCACCGTGCAGGTCGACCTGCAGCTCACCGCGAACAACAACTCGGTGGTCGCGCCGCAAGCGGTGCGGCCGATCGCGGGCACCGCCCAGGTGGGCGAGGTGGTCGACCTGATCAAGGGGCATATGAAGGACTGGAGCGGCAACGCGGCCCTGGCCTTCGAGCAGTATCTCGAGAACAACGTGCGCGCCGCGGGGCTGGACAAGTTCGCTCAGGACGTCCGGGCGAACATGGCGAAGGTCCTGATTCCCAGCCCGCAGGCCGTGTCCGACCTGCGGACCGCGGACAGTGCCGATCTGCGGTCACCGCAGGGCATCTTCGTGAGCTGACCGGCTCCATGCTGGGTCGTGCCGGGCACACCCGCGACCCGGCCGCCGAGCTGACGCCGGCGGCGTTCTAGGACGCCTGCCGGACGGGCAGGTCGGCCAGCCACACGTCGGCCAGCTCGCTGAGCGGGACGTCGAGCGCCCGGCTGAGACCGACCACGGTGCCGAACGCCGGCGCGGGCAGGCGGCCTGCCTCGATCTTGCGCAGCGTCTCGGGGGAGATGCCGGCCGCCTGGGAGACTTCGACGAGGCTGCGACCGGCCCGCGCGACCCGCAGGGCGGCTCCGAGGCGCTGGCCCGCGGCGATCTGGGCGGCGGTGAGCGGTTGGCGAACCATGCCGGCAGCATATCCTCGCAGCGTCGTCGACCCCGCGTGGTATAAAAATACCGGATATCGAAAGGGAGGCTGTCGTGATCGAGCTCAAGTCCGCCGAGGAGATCGGCCGGATGGCCGTGTCCGGCCAGTTCGTCGGCGAGCTGCTCGCCGAGCTGCGCGGCGCCGCCACGGTCGGCGTCAACCTGATGGATCTCGAACACCTCGCGCGCCGCCGGATCTCCGAACGCGGCGCCGACTCCTGCTACTGGGACTACGCCCCGTCGTTCGGCCGTGGCCCGTTCCGCAACGTGCTCTGCCTGTCGGTCAACGACGCGGTCCTGCACGGTCTGCCGCACGACTACGTGCTTCTCGACGGTGACCTGCTCAGCATCGACATGGCGGTCGGCATCGACGGCTGGGCCGCCGACTCCGCGCTCTCCGTCATCGTCGGCGCCGCCGACCCCGCCGACTTGAAGCTCATCGAGGCCACCGAGGCTGCGCTGACCGCCGCCATCACCGCCGCCCAGCCCGGCGGCCGCCTCGGCGACATCTCCGCCGCGATCGGCAAGGTCGCCCACTCCTACGGCTACCGCGTCAACGGCGAGTTCGGCGGTCACGGCATCGGCCGCACCATGCACGAGGCCCCGCACGTGCCCAACAGCGGCCGGGCGCGCCGCGGCATGAAGCTCGAGCCGGGCCTCACGCTCGCCATCGAGCCCTGGTTCTGCCGCTCCACCGACAAAATCAAGTTCGACGAGGACGGCTGGACGATCCGCTCCGCCGACGGCTCCCGCACCGCCCACTCCGAGCACACCGTCGCCATCACGGCGTCCGGCCCCGAGGTGTTGACCCGGCGACCCGCCGCCCTCGAGACGGACGCATCGATGACCGGAAGTACCATCTCCCGGTCCGCCTGACCGCGCTCGCGGCCGGACAGAGGAGCGAACGGAACCCCATGTCGCAACCCAGTTACCGCGCGGCCATCGTCGGCACCGGAGCGATCGCCGACGCCCACGCGCAGGCCCTCCGCGCCCACCCGGAGCGGGCTGAACTCACCGCAGTTGTCGACCTCGACGCCGACCGGGCGGGCCAGTTCGCCGCGAGGTGGGACGTGCCCACGATCCACCCTGGGCTGCCCGAGCTGCTGAAGACCGGCGGCGTCGACCTCGTCCATCTGTGCACCCCGCCGTCGTCGCACGCGCCGCTTGCCCTGGAATGCCTGCGGGCCGGGGTGCACGTGCTGGTGGAGAAGCCGCCGACGCTGTCGCTGGCCGAGCTGGACACCCTCGCCGAGGCCTCCCGGGAGTCCGGCGCGCAGCTGGCGACCGTCTTCCAGCACCGCTTCGGCGCCGGTGCCGCGCGGCTGCGGGCGCTGGCCGGTGCCGGCGAGCTGGGGCGTGCACTGCTGGCGACCTGCGAAACGCAGTGGTTCCGCGACGACGCGTACTTCGAAGTGCCGTGGCGTGGCAAGTGGGAGACCGAGGGTGGCGGCCCGACCATGGGGCACGGCATCCACCAGTTCGACCTGCTGCTGTCGGTGCTCGGGCCGTGGGAGCAGGTGACCGCGGTGGCGGCCCGGCGTGCCCGGCAGGTGCAGACCGAGGATGTGTCGATGGCCCTGGTCACGTTCGCCGACGGCACGGTCGCCTCGGTGGTGAACTCGGTGATCTCGCCCCGGCAGGTGTCGGCGCTGCGCTTCGACTTCGAGCGCGCCACCGTCGAGCTGTCCCACCTGTACGGGTACACCGACGACGACTGGACCGTGACGCCCGCGCCGGGGTACGACGAGGTCGCCGCCCGGTGGGCCGAGGCACCGACCTTTCCGGAGAGCGGACACGTCAGCCAGCTCGCGGCCGTGCTCGACGCGCTCGACGCCGGTGTGGCGCCGCCGGTGTCCATCGCCGACACCCGGACGACAATGGAGTTCATCGCGGCGCTGTACGCGTCGGCCTTCACCGGCGAGCCGGTCCGGGCCGGGCAGATCGGCCCGGACAACCCCTTCGCCCACCGCATGAACGGATCGGGAGCCCCGTGGAACGCGCAGCAGACCCGATGAGCCTGCACATCGACCACGCGGTCGGCCGGTCGGTGACGGTCTCGGCCGGCGAGGTGCCGCTGTTCACGTACGTCTATCGACCGGACACCGCGCAGCTGGAGTCGCCCAAGCCGTACCTGCACCCGATCCGGACCCTGGCCGGCGACGTGGTGTCGCTGTTCCGCCCGCACGACCACGTCTGGCACAAGGGCATCGCCTGGTCGCTGCCGCACGTCGGCGAGCACAACTTCTGGGGCGGCCCGACCTATCTCCAGGGCGGCTATTCGCAGCTGGCGAACAACGGCGCCGCGGTGCACCGGTCGTTGAGCGCGCTGTCGACCGACGGTTCGTCCGCGACGCTGGCCCACCGGCTCGACTGGATCTCCGAGCAGGGTGCGCGGGTGATCGACGAGCGGCGGGCGCTGACCGCCACGGTGGCCGACGCGGACAGCTGGGTGCTGGTCTTCGAAACCGCGATGACCAACGTCTCCGGCGCCACCCTGTCGATCGGCTCGCCCACCACCAAGGGCCGGGAGAACGCCGGGTACGGCGGGTTGTTCTGGCGCGGCCCGCGTTCGTTTACCGACGGCATCGTGCAGTCCGAGTCCGGGATCGGCGCGGACGACCTGCGCGGCAAGCGGGCCGAGTGGTTCGCGTTCCGCGGCCGGCATGACGAGACCGGCACGTCGTCGACCCTGCTGATGGTCGACGACAGCCGGAACCCGAACCACCCGCCGCAGTGGTTCACCCGCAGCGAGATGTTCGCCTGCCTCAACCCCGCGCCGTTCTTCAGCGAGGAACTCGAGGTCGCCGACGGCGAGACGGTCACCTTCCGGTACGCCGTGGTGGTCACCTCCGGCGATCATGGCGACGAGGGCACGCCCGCCCTGGCCGACCACGGACGGGCTGCGCTCAGCGCCGCGCCGGCACCGGCCACCTACACCGAGGTGGCGGGATGAGCCCCGGGGCGTTTCCCGGTGGCACCTCCGTGACCCGGCTGTCGGTGTACTCCGGGGGCTGCGTCGACGGCCTCTCCGGCGGCACCCCGCATCTGCACACCGTGTCCACCGAGGCGTACGTGGTCATCGCTGGCACCGGCGCCCTCCAGACGCTCGATGCTCGCGGTTTCCGCGAGACGCCGCTCGCGGCCGGCTCCACCGTCTGGTTCACGCCGGGCACCATCCACCGCGCCGTCAACCAGGCCGGCCTGCAGGTCGTCGTGGTCATGTCGAACGCCGGCCTGCCCGAGGCCGGCGACGCCGTGATGACGTTCCCACCCGAGGTGCTCGCCGACCCGGAGAGGTACCGGCAGGCCGCAAGCCTCCCGCTGGACGCCGCCGAAAGCGAGATCGACGAGGCCGTACGCCGTCGTCGCGACCTCGCCGTGCGGGGCTTCCTGCGGCTGGCGGAGAGCGCCCGGGCCGGCGACTTCGGGCCGCTGTCGGACTTCTACGACAGCGCCGTCGCGCTCGTCCGGCCGTCGGTCGACGCCTGGCGGAAGATCTGGAGCGAGACGGTCGAACCCGAGGTGCGGCACACCGCCGCGCTGCTCGACGCCCTCGACCGGGGCGACGGCGGGCACCTGCGGGAGGCGGCCTCGCTGGCGGCGCCGCAGAGCGAGGCGGAACGGTGGGGCATGTGCGGCCGGTTGCGCACCCATGACGTACGCAACCCGACCGCACTCGCCTGATCTTGGTCGTTCGTCCGGTCGTTCGGCGGGGCCGAAAAATACCCGCCGATTCTTGCCGGTAGGTCGATCCGCAGCCGCGCTACCTGCGTATATAGCTGCAGAGATCGATGCAGGTGGGGTCCTCGTGGGAAGTTGACCCACCGGTCGAACCGACGAAAGGAATCCTCATGCTGGACATGGCGCAAATCAACCGCCGCACCGGCCAGGACTGGCCCGTCAGCGAGGAAGACATGCGACGGGCAGCGTCGCAGCAGGAATACCCGAAGACCGGCCGCTCGCCGGCCCGCAAGCAGAATGCCTGATCAACCTACGACGGGGTCCCGTCGTCGGGGCGGGACCGGTTTGTCGCTCTTGGGGCAACTCGACGCGTGACCGTAACGAATCGGACGTTTGTTTGATATTTACAAGTGTGAATGCAACACTCGTGGGAACGCTCCCACCCCTGATCCCCGGTGAAACGGAGGATGCACGATGCGTTCACACACGCCCGTACAATCCGGCAAGCGATCCGGCTCGGCCGTCCGCCAGCCCCGTCGAGCGCTTGTCCTATTGCTAGCCATCATGGCCGGCATGCTGCCCTGGGCCGGTGCGGCCCAGGCCCACGGCACCATCATCGACCCGGCATCCCGCGCCTACCAGTGCTGGGAAACCTGGGGCAGCGACCACATGAACGCGACCATGGCGACCGCCGACCCCATGTGCTACCAGGCGTTCCAGGCCAACGCCGACACCATGTGGAACTGGATGAGCGCGCTGCGGGACGGTCTCGGCGAGAACTTCCAGGCGGCGACCCCCGACGGGCAGCTGTGCAGCAACGGCCTGACCAACAACGCCAGCCTGAACAAGCCCGGCGCCTGGAAGACGACCACGATCAGCAGTAACTTCTCGGTCCACCTGTACGACCAGGCCAGCCACGGTGCTGACTACTTCCGGGTCTACGTCAGCAAGAACGGGTTCAACCCCACCACCCAGACCCTCGGGTGGGGAAACCTCGACTTCATCACGCAGACCGGCAGCTACGCCCGGGCGACCGACATCACCTTCAACGTCTCGACGTCCGGATACACCGGGCAGCACATCGTCTTCGTCATCTGGCAGGCCTCCCACGCCGACCAGGCGTACATGTGGTGCAGCGACGTGGTCTTCTCCTGACAGGTCCTTTCTGACCGTTGGGACTGACCACTACTCCGGCCCAGGACAACGGCGTCCTGGGCCGGTGCCTACCACCCGCCAGATCTGTGCCGGCTTCGGCTAAAGCCTGAGGCCAGCGACGAATGCGTCCATCGCGCCGGTGACGCAGCGCAGGATGTCTGCCGATTTCACCGGGTCGCCGACGGTCTCCATGCCGTGATCGGCGTCTGCGGCTTCGTACCACGGCTGGCCACAACCTCGGGCCAGCTCCGGGTCCCACGCGGGATCGGCCGTGCCACCGACGAGCAGGAACGGTGCCGTGCTGCGGCGCAGATCAGCTGCCAGCGGCGAGTCGCGCAGCGGCGGGGTCAGCCACACGCCGGGCAAGCCGCGGTCGGCGGCCAGCGCGGCGGCGAACGCGCCCATCGACTTACCCACCAGGGCGATCCGCGGTGCCGTTTCACGTTCCAGGATTGGGCCGACGTGGTTCAGGACGAAGCCGCGCAGCTGCGCAAACCAGGCGAGGAACTCCTGACCGTCCCGCTGCGGCGGACGCTCGGACCACCGAATGTCCTGAGTGGTCCAGCCGTGCTTGCGGAACACCGCACGGGCGAAATGCAGCAGGGGCCGTTCCGGCGAGTAGTTGAGACCGGGAATCAGCAGGGCCATCCGGTCCGGAGCGCGTTCGACTCGATCGGCCCGCCCTGCCGGCCGTTTGCTGTCGGGCACGCGGCGATCATAGGCGGTTCCGTCCCGAGCGTGACTGCTGCGCTCATCGGCGCCGAACGCGGGGGCCCGCTCGTCCCCCATGATCGAGATGGATGACGGCGTACCACTGCGCGGCGATCGTGCCGAACGCGGGGCCGAGCTGGTCCAGGCCGGAACGTCCGGTGGTCTCGCCGTGACGATCTCACCGGATTGACCTGGCCGCAGTGCTTCGCCAGGCTGGTTGGATGAGCAACCCGAAGCCCCGCGTCCGCATCGTGCAGTTGGGTGGCGCAGCGTTAGGTGCTCTGGCCCGGGGGGACCTGGCCGCGGCGGAGGTCGCGAGCCCGGTGTCACTCTCGGCCTATCTGGCGGGCCTGGAGTGCCGGGGACTGTGGCGGATGCGCAGCGAGCAGTGCGAGCAGGACCCGGCCAGTGCGGAGTGGGTGACCGGCATCGTCTGGGACGAAGATCTGCGCCTGGCGGTCGGCGCGGCCGGGTTTCACGGGCCGCCCGACGGCGCGGGCATGGTGGAGATCGGCTATCGCATCGACCCCGTTCGGCGGCGTCGTGGCTACGCTCGTGCTGCTCTCGAGGCGCTGCTGGCCAGGGCGGCGGGGGAGCCCGGCGTGTACCGGGTGTGCGTCAGCATCCGGCCGGACAACGTACCGTCGGCGGGGCTGGCGCTGCAGTACGGCTTCCGCCGCGTCGGCGAACAATGGGACGAGGAGGACGGGCTGGAAGTCGTCTACGAAACGTCGGCGTAGTCGTCGCCTTGCCCGCGCCGCTGCCGGGCTTGGCGGGCGGGCGGGGTTGTTGGTCAGGTCAGCTCGCGGTAGGCCCGCAACACCGCCTTCGTGCGCTCGGCCAGCTCGGAGCCGGCGTCTGACTCGATTGCCCGGCCGGCCGAGGTCAGCCGGGCAAGTGCCTCGTCTGCCTCCCTCGCCAGTGCGTCGATCTCCTCATCACGGATCAACTGCTCGCCGGCCACCGCAACCGCGTTCAGCGTCGCCATCCGTTTGGTCACCTCGTTATCCAGCTCGTTCAACGCCGAGGTCGTCTTGTCCATCCGCGAGGCCA
>DASWMR010000647.1:0-3299 GCA_036399635.1 Actinoplanes sp.
CGGTCCACCAGATACGAGCCGGACAGCGCGGTGAGCGGGGGCGCGCCGTCCAGCCGGTCACCGGCGATGAGCAGGTGGGCGGTGAAGGTCCGGGCCTGCGGGTCGATCTCCAGACGGGCATCGTTGGCCGGCAGGCCCGGCAGGCCCAACGCCTGCCGGGCGCAGCGCCGGGCGGTGATGAACCCGCGGCGCCGGCTCTCGACCGCGTTGGCGATCAGGTCGGCCTCGCCCGGGAACGGCGGTTCGTCCGGCACGTCGCCGTACGCCACCGCGCTCCGCACCACTCTCGGCAGCAGCTTGTCGATCAACGTCGGCCGGCCAGCAGGCGGCGCATCGGCGCGGGTGTCGGCGACCGGCTCTTCCATTCGCGTGGGTAGCCCAGCGACACCTCCTCGAACGGCACACCGTCGTACGTCGTCGAGCGGGGGATGTGCAGATGGCCGTAGACGGCCGTGACCGCCCGGAACCGGATATGCCAGTCCGCGGTCCGCTCGGTGCCGCACCACTGGGCGAACTCCGGGTACCACAGCACGTCCGTCGGCTGGCGTACCAGTGGCCAGTGACTGACCAGCACGGTCGGCAGGGCCGGGTCGATCGCGGTCAGGCGGGCCACGGTCTCGGCGACGCGGGCCCGGCACCAGGATTCCCGGTCCGGGTAGGGATCGGGGTGCAGCAGCGACTCGTCCGTGCAGACAACGCCGGCGTCGTACGCCTTCTGCAGCGACTCCTCCTTGGTGGTCGTCCCGGCGACCCGGAACGAGTAGTCGTAGAGCTGGAACAGCGGGGCCACCACCACCGGGCCGTCCGGCCCCGGCCAAACCGGGTAGGGGTCCTCGGGTGTGTCCACATCCAGGTCGCGGCACATGCCGACCAGAGCGTCGTAGCGGGCGACCCCGCGTAGCCCCACCGGGTCGTGCGGGTGGGTCCACAGCTCGTGGTTGCCGGGCGTCCAGACCACCCGGCGGAACCGGCTGCGTAGCAGTCGGAGGGCCGACTCGATGTCGGCGAACTTCTCGCCGACGTCACCGGCCACGATCAACCAGTCGTCGTCGGATTCGGGCGCGAGACGTTCGGTGATTTGTCGATTCTCGTCGTAGGCGACGTGCAGATCACTGACCGCGAAGAGGGAACCGGGCACACCGGAAATACTGCCACGATGGATCTTTGCGCCGTACCGGTGCGTCCGGGCCGGTAGGGGTTGCCGACACCGGTGGCCGTTGCGAGAGTCGGACCGCTGGTACGGACATCGACGGTACGGGGGCCGGCATGACGACCGGGACGGAAGCAGACCACGAGGCCTGCAGAGGATGGCGTTGTCCGCATTGCGCCGGGTGGGCCGAGCACCCGCCGACGCGTGTCCGGCGGACGTCCCGGGCCTGCTCGCCACCACCACCTACGACGGCCTCACCGTGCGGCCGCTCTACGGCCCGGAGACCGCGTCATCGGCATTCTGCTGATGCGCGTGATGCGGGTTTACCGGCAGGCCGACAATCAGCGGGTCTACACCCAGGCGGGCTGGGCCTATCTGGGCATCTGGCTCGCCGTGCTGTTCGCCCGCACCGCTTTCCTGTACGCCCTGAGAACTGGGACGCCTTCGCCAAGAACTTCGGTCGGTGGATGGTCGAGCAGCAACTCGACTCGGACGGCATCGCCGCGTTCTTCGTGCTGATGGCGATGACCATGGTGGGCTACCGGACGATGGTGTGTCTGTACCGCTGGCGGCAACTGGAGCAGGTCCCGGCCCCGACCGTCAGTGACCGCGCCGACGAGCGCGGCGAGGTCACCATCGGCTGACCCTCCGGCTTCCTCCCGGAACCGGCCGGCCCTGACTGACCCCCGAGGTCAGGGCCGGCCCAGGTCGTGCTGGTAGGCGTAGCGCACCGCGTCCACCCGGCTCTTCGCCCCGATTTTCAGGAACGCGTTGTTGATGTGTGTCTTCACCGTGGTCTCGCCGATGAACAGCTGGGCCGCGATCTCCGCATTGGTCAGGCCCCGACTGATCAGCTCGAGCACTTCCATCTCCCGCGCGGTCAACCCGTCCGGGAGATTTTTTCGGCGCGCGGCCGGTGCGGCGGGCTCGGTGGCCGGCTCGCTCAGCGCGGCGACCAGCCGGCGCGACACGGTGGCGTCGAACGTGGACTGTCCCTCGGCCGCCGACCGGATCGCCGCCGTGATCTGCGCCCGGGTGGCGTCCTTCGTGAGGTAACCGCGGGCACCGGCCCGCATGGCGGCCGCGATGGACTCGTTGTCCGCATAGGTGGACAACACCACCACGTTCGCCTCGGGATCGGCCGCCACGATCTGCCGGGTGGCCTCGGCGCCGTCGAGCACGGGCATCCGCAGGTCCATCAAGACCACATGCGGCGAGGTCTCGTGGGCCAGCCGGACCGCCTCAGCACCGTCACCGGCCTGGCCGACCACCTCCACCTCGCCGATCAGCCCGACCAGCGCGACCAGTCCTTCCCGGACGATCTGCTGGTCGTCGACGACCAGGACGCGGATCGTCTCCCCCGCGGAGCGTTGCATTCCGGACACCTCTCTCTGCCGCCTTCACCCTAGCCGCAGGCGCGCGGCGGGCCCGGAACGCCGCCGGCCCCAGCCGGATATGGCGGAAGCTCCGCCTGCCGCACATCCCGCTGCGCGACGGGATGGCCGAACCCGCTGTCACGCTGCAGTCCATCATCGGCGGGCTGTCCCAGCTGGACTGCCACGGCATCGTCTCGAGCGGTGGCCTGCCCAGCGACGGGATTGAGGCCGGGCCGGGGGGTGCGGACGGCCCAGCGCCGCATCCTCGGTCTGCCGAGAATGAGCGCGGTCATCACGCACCTGGAGAAGCTGGCCGCGAGCGGGGCGTGACCGTCGCCGACGGTCCGAGGATGAACGGGTGGGGAGCCGACGGACGCGGATCTCCACCTGTTCTCTCCACCCTGCGCAGGTGCCGGGCCCCGCGGTCCGGCCGATAACTTCGTGACAAGTCCGCGTGGAGCGGTCCGAGAGGAGCCCGACATGTCCGTCGCCCTGGACACCGACAGCCTGATGACCCTGCTGTTGATCCGGTTCGCGCTGATCGTCGCCGGCGTCGCGGTGCTGGTGCTGGTGATCTTCACCGTACTGGTGGTGCTGAAGAAGCGGGGCCGGCTGAACGACGCCCGTAAATACGGCGACTACGTGGCCCCGGCAGCCCGCGCCTACCTGGACAGCCGCCGGGACGCCCGATACGGATCCCGCCGCGGCGGGATCCTCTCGACGATTCTGAGAGCTGTATTGAACTCGCTCGACGACCGCAGCCGGCGGAGGTG
>DASWMR010000648.1:0-3108 GCA_036399635.1 Actinoplanes sp.
GCAGGCCGTACAGGATGCAGGGTTGATCTGGATCGGCCCCACCCCGCAGGCGATCCGCGACCTCGGCGACAAGGTCACCGCCCGGCACATCGCCCACCGGGCCGGCGCCCCGCTCGTGCCCGGCACCGCCGAGCCGGCCGCCGACGCCACCGAGATCGTCGCGTTCGCCGAAGAGTACGGCCTCCCGGTGGCGATCAAGGCAGCGTTCGGCGGCGGCGGCCGCGGCCTCAAGGTGGCTCGCACGATCGACGAGATCCCGGCACTGTTCGAGAGCGCCACCCGCGAGGCGGTGGCCGCATTCGGCCGCGGCGAGTGCTTCGTCGAGCGCTACCTCGACCGCCCCCGGCACGTCGAGGCGCAGGTCCTCGCCGACACCCACGGCAACGTGATCGTGGTCGGCACCCGGGACTGCTCACTCCAGCGCCGCCACCAGAAACTCGTCGAGGAGGCACCCGCGCCGTTCCTCACCGACGAGCAGCGCGCGGCGATCCACCACAGCGCCAAGGCGATCTGCCGCGAGGCCGGCTACCACGGCGCGGGAACTGTCGAATACCTGGTCGGCCAGGACGGCACCATCTCGTTCCTCGAGGTCAACACCCGGCTTCAGGTCGAGCACCCGGTCAGCGAGGAGACGGCCGGCCTCGACCTGGTCCGCGAGCAGTTCCGGATAGCGGCCGGCGACCACCTCGAGCTGACCGACGACCCGGTCCCCCGCGGCCACGCGATCGAGTTCCGCCTCAACGGCGAGGACCCGGGCCGCAACTTCCTGCCCGCCCCCGGCAGGGTCACCGCGCTGAGCTGGCCGTCCGGCCCCGGCGTCCGGGTCGACGCGGGCGTCGAGGCAGGCAGCACGATCGGCGGCAACTTCGACTCCCTCCTGGCAAAGATCATCGTCACCGGCGCCACCCGCGAGGAAGCCCTGGCCCGCTCCCGCCGCGTCCTCGACGAAACGACAATCGAGGGCATCGCGACAGTGCTGCCGTTCCACCGGGCCGTCGTGCGCGACCCGGCCTTCACGTCCGAGCCGTTCACCGTCCACACCCGCTGGATCGAAACCGAGTGGGCCGGGGACGTCGAGCCCTTCGGCGCCGCAACGCCGAGCGCCGAACCCACCGAGCGGGAAACCGTCGTGGTCGAGGTGGGCGGCAAGAGGCTCGAGGTGAGTCTGCCAAGAACCCTCCTGGCGGGTACGCCCGCAGGCGCGCAACAGAGGCAACGACCGGCGGCGCGCCGCGGCGGGGGCTCGAAGGCGGCCGCGGCCGGCGATGGGGCGGCATTGGTGGCGCCTATGCAGGGGACGGTGGTGAAGGTGGCGGTTGCCGATGGCGACTCGGTGCAAGAAGGGGACGTGGTGGTCGTCGTCGAGGCGATGAAGATGGAGCAGCCGTTGGTTGCTCATCGGGCTGGGGTCGTTTCCGGACTGACCGTTGCCGTTGGCGAAACCGTTTCTTCCGGGGCTGTTGTCTGCGCTATTTCAACGTAGGCGGGTGATGGTTACCTCTACGGCCTGGCCGGTGCTCTTCGGGCCGGCGTAGACGCCTTTCAAGGGCGGCACGTCGCCGTACTCCCGGCCGTGACCGACCACCACGTGACGTTCGCCGATCGGTACGCCGTTTGTCGGGTCGAAGGCTGTCCACCGACCCACCCACCACTCGACCCAGGCGTGGCTCTGACCGACCACGCTGTCGCCGATCTTCGCCGACCGTTTGGGGTGTAGGTAACCGGAGACGTATCTCGCCGGGATGCCCAGTTGGCGCAGCATGCCGACGGTCAGGTGGCTGATGTCCTGGCAGACACCCTTGCGCTGGGCCCACGCGTGCAACGCGTCGCTCTGCACCCCGGTCGCCCCGGGTTGGTAGGTGACCTCGCTCCGGACGAACTCGCAGATGGCCAGCGCCGCCGCGTGCGGGGTGCGGTGCCCCGATTTGATGCCGGCCACGATGGCGTTCAGTTCGTCGTCGAGAGTGGTGCGCCTCGACGGCATGAGCAACTCGTAGTGACGGTCGACGTTCTCCGGGCGGGCCATGTCGGCCCAGGATGCGCCGGTGTCGATCAGGTCGCCCGGTGGCAGGGTCTCCACCGTGGCCGTTGCCGTCACGGTGAGCGACTCGTGCCGGGCGTGCACGTCGAACGCGGTGACCACGGTGCCCCAGTAGTCCTCGTAGCGGGAGGTGCGGGCCGGCGGCCACACCTCTATCCGGGCGTCGAGCACGGCCTGGCGGGCCTCGTTCCGGGGCCACATCCGGGCCTCGTTGTACGATGACGACACCGGCCCGGCGTAGTCGAAGCCACTCTTGTGCTGGACCCGCAGGCGCCAGCTGTCCAAGTCGCTCATTCAGCGCCTCCTTCGGCATGCCGTCCTGACCCTCCGCCTGCTCCGCCTGCTCCGCCTGCTCCGCCTGCTCCGTTCCAGTCCGTCATGCCACTGCCCCACGTACCCAGTTGACTGCGGTGGTCTGCCGGAAGTAGCGGCGGGAGACCGCGTCGTTGATCTGCGAGCAGGTCTTCTCCAGGCTGGCCAGCACCGCCGGCAGGTCGCCGATCAGGTCGTCCGCGCCGCGGAACTCGAGGTTGGTGCGGGCCCGCCCGACGATCCGTTGCGCGTCGGTGGCCACCCCGGCCCGGCCAGGGTCGGGTTCCAGGTCGGTGAGGCAAGCCTCCGCGGTGGAGAGCGCCGCGAACACCGAGCGCGGGAAGAGCCGGTCCAGCAGCAGGAACTCCGCCGCGTGGCGGTCGTCCAGCGAGCCACGGTACGTCCGGAGGAACGTCTCCCAGGCGCCGCTGGACCGCAGCAGCGTCAGCCAGGACGGAATACTCCCGCCGGCCCGCTCGTGCGTGCGCAGCAGCCGTGCGGTCATGTCGACCCGCTCGACGCTGCGGCCGAGCACCAAAAACAACCAGCCCTCGTCGCGGCTCATGGTGGCGTCGGTGAGCCCGGCCATCACCGCGCAGCGCTCGCGCACCCACCGGAAGAACGAGTGCACGCCCTGCTGCTCCACCCGGCGGCGCGCGTTGGGCAGCCCGTGCCAGGTCGAGTTGAGACACTCCCACATCTCCGAGGAGACCGTCTCCCGGGCGCCGCGGGCGTTCTCCCGGGCCGCGGCCAGC
>DASWMR010000649.1:0-5672 GCA_036399635.1 Actinoplanes sp.
CGGCTCGGGCTGGACCGGCCCGAGATCCACGTGTCCGGGCTGGACCGGCCCAACCTCTTCCTCGAGGTGGCCTACTGCCCGGACGAGAACTACCGCTGGCGTCGGCTGATCGCGCTGCTCGACGCGAACCCTGGGCCGGGCATCGTCTACGTCGCCACCCGCAAGGCCGCCGAGGAGCTTGCCGAGCGCCTGCAGACGGCCGGCTACCAGGCCGAGTACTACCACGGCGGGATGGCCACCGGCCTGCGCGAGGAGCGCCACGAGGCGTTCACCGCCGACAAGATCGACATCATGGTGGCCACCTCGGCGTTCGGCATGGGCATCGACAAGCCGAACATCCGCTGGGTCGCGCACGTCGCGTTGCCGGACTCGCCGGACAGCTACTTCCAGGAGATCGGCCGGGCCGGCCGGGACGGTGAGCAGGCCCAGGCGCTGCTGCTGTGGCGCTCCGAGGACGAGGCGATCCAGCGCTTCTTCAACGGCGGCTCGCCCGACCTCGACGAGCTGCGCGAACTCGCCGCGAACCTGCGCGGCGGACCGAAGACGAGGACGAAGCTGAAGGAGCTGACCGGCCTCGGCCCGCGCAAGCTGGGCCAGTACCTCGGCCTGCTGGAGCAGGTCGGCGCCGCGGTCGCCGGTGCGGCCAACAAGATGACGGTGCCGCCGTTTGCCCCGCTGCCGGCCGCGGCCTCCCAGGCCGCCGCCGACGAGCACGAGCGACAGCAGCTGGTGACCCGCTCCCGCACCGACATGATGCGCGCCTTCGCCCAGGCCCGCGGCTGCCGCACGCAGACCCTCCTGGCCTACTTCGGCGAGAAGCAGAAGAAGCCGTGCGGCCACTGCGACAACTGCGTCTCGGGCGAGGCGCCGCCGGCCGAGCCCACCGACGAGCCGTTCGCCGTGCACAGCCGGGTGCAGCACGCCGAGTGGGGCGCCGGCATGGTGATGGGCTACGAGGAGGAGCGGATGACGGTGCTCTTCGACAGCCAGGGATACAAGACCCTGTCCGTTCCGGTCGTTCTGGAGAACAACCTGCTCACCGCCGAGTGACGCGGTCTGGTCAGTGCCGAGTTGGGGTATAGGTTCGTGACCGGTTCGGCCCCGACGTGAGGATGTACCCGTGACCGACGATCCGCTGTACGCGAAGCTGGGCTTCACCGACTCCGAGTGGGGGCTGCTCGTCGGCCTCCCCCAGTCGGTGATCACCGCTGCCAGTGCGGCCACCCCCGACAGTGCCCGCAAGACCCGGGCGGAGAGCGCCGCCGGGCTGGACGTCATCTCCGACGCCCGGGCCTCGGCCAGCCCGCTGGTCACCGCGGTCGCCAGCGCCATCGTGTCCCGGGTGGGCGACCCCGACCTGGGCGAGGAGCCGCCGGTGATCGAGCCGAGCGACCCGATCGCGTACGTCGAGGACGTGCTGGGCCGGGCCGCCGAGGCCAACGCGCTGCTGGCCGCGAAGGCCGATCAGGCCGAGGCGGAGACCTACAAGCACTGGCTCGTCGAGATCGCCGAAAGCGTGGTGGGTGCCTCGTCCAGCGGCGGCGTGCTGGGGCTCGGCGGCGAGACGGTCACCGACAGCGAGCGGGCGTTCCGCGACGACCTCGCCAAGGCGCTGGCCGACTGACCGCCTGGGGGCGGCGATCAGCCCGGCCCCCGGCCCCCGGCCCCGGGCCGCCCTGGGCGCAAAACCACGCGCGCAGACCACCCGGCGTGTTAGCGAGTCAGGGCGGATTGCGGTCAGTCGGTGCCGAGCAGGCCACACTCGAACGCCGCGGCCACCGCCGCCGCGCGGTCGCGGACGCCCAGCTTCGCGTACGCGTGCAGCAGATGGGTCTTGACCGTGGCCTCGCTGATGAAGAGCCGGCCGGCCGTCTCGCGGTTGGAGTTGCCCTGGGCCACCAACGTGAGCACCTCGAGCTCGCGCTGGCTGAGCGGCTCCTTAGCGGGAGACCGCAGCGAGCCCATCAGGCGGCCGGCCACCGCCGGGGAGAGCACCGACTCGCCGCGGTGCGCGGCCGTCACCGCGCGGAACAGCTCGCCGCGCGGGGTGCCCTTGAGCAGGTAGCCGGTCGCGCCCGCCTTGATCGCCGGCAGCACGTCGCTGTCCGTGTCGTAGGTGGTCAACACCAGCACCCGCGCCCGGGAACCCTGCGCCCGCAGCTCGCGGATCGCAGTGACCCCGTCCATCTCCGGCATCCGCAGGTCCATCAGGACCACGTCCGGGTCGACCGCCCGGGCCACCACCAGCGCCTCCCGGCCGTTGCCGGCCTCGCCGAGCACCCGGAACCGGTCGTCGCCGGCGAACATGCCACGCAGCCCGTCCCGGACCACCGGGTGGTCGTCGACGATGAGCAGCCCGATCACGCGGCCGCCCCGACCGGGATCGCCGGCACGCAGGCGGACACCGCGGTGCCGCCGCCCGGCTCCGACTCGATGTCCAGCGAGCCGGCGATGCGCAGCAGCCGGTCACGCATCGCGGCCAGGCCGTAACCGCCGTCGGCCGACGCCACCGGCGGCGCATCCAGGTCGAAACCTGCGCCGTCGTCGCGGACGTCCAGGGTCACGACGTCCTCCATGTAGGAGAGGGTGAGGGCGACCCGGCCCGCGGCGGCGTGCCGGGCCACGTTGGCCAGGGCTTCCTGGGCCGTACGCAGAAGGGTCGTCTCGATCTCCGGCAGCAGGGGGCGGGCGGTGCCCGTGGTGATCAGTTCGGCGCTCACCCCGCTGCGCCGGGACCAGCCGTCCAGCACCTCCTCGATCGCCTCCGGCAGCGCGGCGGTGTCCAGCGTCGCCGGGCGCAGCGCCTGCACCGACCGACGGGCCTCAGCGAGGCTCTCCCGGGCCAGCTGCTTCGCGGTGTCGAGATGCCGGTGCCAGTCGGCCGGCCTCGACCCGGCCGCGTCGGCCGCCTCCAGCTGAACTGGTGGATGTCCTCCTACGCCGCGGCCTCGGTGTTCGAGCGGCGCAGGCCGGTGACGGCGGCGTACACCGAGCCGACCTGGGCGGCGACGCGCTTCCACGAGTACGCCTGGCGGGCGCGGTCCAGCGCCGCGGTGGCGTACGTGAAGCGTCGCACCTTGTCGTTGACCAGCCGGCGCACCGCACCACCGAGGGCGCGCGGGTCGCGGGCCGGCACCAGATCGCCGGTGAGCCCGTCGACCACGGCCTCGGTCAGGCCGCCCACCGACGTGCCGATCACCGGCACACCGCAGGCCATCGCCTCCAGCGCGGAGGCGCCGAGCTGGTCCTGCCACGGGGCGGCGACCAGCAGGTCGGCCGAGCGGTACCAGGCCGGCATGTCCCGGAAGGGCACCGCACCGACAAGCCGGAACCGGTCGGCGACCTGGAACTTCTCGGCGAGCGCGCGCAGTGATCGGGCACCCGGGTCGGCGGTCAGCTGGTCGGCCGGCGGGCCGCCGACGACGACCACCTCGGCGTCCGGCACGTAGCGCATCGCCTGGATGACGTCGCCGAAGCCCTTGCGCTCGACCAGCCGGCCCACGGTGAGGATGCGCGTGCGCTGCGGGTCGCGCTCGACGGCCGGGCCGTCCGGGCTGAACCGGACGCTGTCCACGCCGGCCGGGACGATGGTCAGGCGGGCCCGCGGCACGCCGATGCGCACCAGACCGCGTACCTCGTCCTGGCTCTGCGCGACGACCTGGTCGACCGCCCGGCCGAGCGCCCGCTCGTAGCCGGAGCGGGACGGCCCGGCGCTGGCCGGCTCGCCCGCGCCGAGCTCGTGGAACGACTGCACCACCGGAACGCCGAACTGGCGGGCGGCGGTCACCGCGGCGAGGCCGCTGGTCCAGAAGTGGGCGTGCACCACCTCGGGCGCCCAGTCGCCGTCGCGCCACAGCTTCTCCAGCAGCCGGGCGAACTCCCCCATGTAGGGCAGGAGCTGGTCGGGTGGCACCAGATGGGGCGGGCCGGCCGGCACGTGCACGACCCGCAGGCCGCCGGCCGTGGTGACCACCTCGGGCACGGCCGGATTGTCGCGCCGGGTGTAGACGCGGACCTCGTGGCCGGCCTCGGCCAGAGCCGCCGACAGATCGGCAACGTGGGTGTGCTGGCCGCCGTCGCCCAAGGGGCTGGCGTGCTCAGAAATCATTGCGACGCGCACGTGGGTCCCTCCGGTCGAGCTGCGGTACGCGGTGCACCATGCCCGAGCCCCAGATCCGTAAACATGACCGAATTGTTACAAGGCGCCATCCTGGGGTAACTCCCCGGCGTGGCTATCGTGCAGCGTACCGTCCGGGCAACGCCGGAACGCGTCTTCGCCGTCCTCGCCGACGGCTGGTCCTACAGCGACTGGGTGGTCGGCACCGTGCACATCCGCAACGTCGACCCACAGTGGCCGCAACCGGGCGCCCAGCTCCACCACAAGGCGGGCCCGTGGCCGGTCTCGCTGCACGACAAGTCGACGGTGCTGGCCGTCGAGCCGGACAGGCACATCCGGCTGAGCGCCGGCCTGTGGCCGCTGGGCGAGGCGATCGTCGACATCAGGCTGGAGCCGGTCAGCCCGGAGTCGACCCGAGTGATCATGCAGGAGGACTTCGAGCACGGCCCGCTGCGGTGGATCCAGAACAAGGCCAACGACTTGCTCCTACACCGCCGCAACGTGGAGACCCTGAGCCGCCTGGCCGACATCGCCGAGCGAGCGACACCGCGCGCCCTGTAACTCAGCTGCCGGACAGCTCGCCGACATATAGCCGGTAGTAGCGGTCCAGGATCGGGTCGATGTCCCGGGTCGCCTGCTCTTTCATCGTGGCGAAGATATTGGCGTAGAACGCCACCTCGGGTTCGTCGTGCTTGGCAAGGCCGGTGTCGAAGAGATCGACGAAGAGATGCTGGTCATCCAGCAGGGCAAATCCGTGAAAGGGCGGCGTCCGCCAGCGCACATTTGCTGGAATGAGGCTGACCGTGACATTGGGCTGCCGGGCCACGTCCCGGATCCGGCGAATCTGCGGCGGCATCTCCTCCGGTGCGCACACCCGGTTGCTGAGCACCGCTTCAGACATCACGAAGTCGAATCGCTTCTGCCTGTCGGAGAGCGCCCGCTGCCGGTGTATCCGAGCCGAGACCGCGCCGTGCACGTCGGTCTGCGGCGCTGACCGCGCCAGCTTCTGCATGGCGGCCAGGACGGCCTCCGCGTAACCACTGGTCTGCAGCAACCCGACGATCACGGTCGGCTGGAAGACCTTGAACTCGACGGCAGACTGCTCCAGATGTTCGGTTTCCCGCTGGCGGAGTTCGAAGTCGTGGACGGTGCCTTCCCAGTCGCCCACCGACTCGTGCGCCCGCCGGGCCTGCTCCACAAGCAGCTCGGACAGCTCCGGACCGGCTCCCAGCACCTCGGCCAGCCGGGCCACGTCGACCGGCGACGGGGCCGACCCCACGCCGTTCTCGATCCGGGAGATCTTGGGCTGGCTCATACCGACCAGGTCGGCCAGCTGCTTGCCGGTCAAGCCCCGCCGCCGCCGGAGTTCCAGAAGGGTGCGGCCGAGGGAGCGACCAGGGCCCTCAACAGTCATCGGTCCCCCCTCGACACTCCCCAGCTAGGTCAGCAGGCGGGCCGCCTCCCGCAGCAGCTCCACCGGAATCTCCACCAACCGCTCCCCGTCGGGGACGTCGAGGCCTGCGGCCGACGGCGGAATCGTATAACCCTGGATGAT
>DASWMR010000650.1:0-3570 GCA_036399635.1 Actinoplanes sp.
CACCTCGACGGCGTCGACGAGCGGAGGATTGCCGATGCGTTGCTGCTGACCCCTCGATCGGTGCGCGCGGCCCTGGACGCTATCCGGCTCCGGCTTGACGGCCGCTCCCCCGCGGAGCTGCGCGCCGCCTTGCTCGACTAGGACCTGTCCACCTCACACGTCGCGTCGGCGCACCACGAATGCCGCACCGACCAGCGCGATCAGCGTGTACCCGGCGAAGACCGCAAGACCCGCCCAGGGCGGCAGCATGCCCCCCGGCCCGGCCATCTGCATGATCGCGCCGCCGGCGTTGCCTGGCAGGTACGGCAGCACGATCGCCGCCACGTCGAGGGGCAGCACCAGGCCGACGATCGGCAGGCCGTAGAACAACCCGAGGAAGGTCGTCAGGGCACCCGCGGTGCTGCGCAGCAGCCAACCCAGACCGACCCCGAGCGCCCCGACCAGGGCGAGGTAGAGCACCGCCCCGCCCAGCGCCCGAGCCACACCGGGCGCGGTCAGGCTCAGCTCGAAACCGGCCCGGGCAAGCACACCCCGGGTGATGCCGTACGCGACGGCTACCGACCCCAGACCCACGGCCAGTGCGATCTCCGCGACGACGGCGGCTTTGCCGAAGACGACGGCATCACGACGGGGCACTGCAATGAACGACGACCGGATCGCCGTGCTGGCGTACTCACCGGTGACCGCGAGGATGCCGAGCGCGGCCACGATCATCTCGGCCAGCCCGATCCCGCTCAGCGCACCGCCGAGCGGCCCGACATCCTCGACGGTCGCCTCGAGCCCGCCGAGCGCGACGCCGAGCGCGACGAACGCCCCGGAGCCGGCCACCGCGACGAGAACCGCGGCCACCAGATACCAGCTGGATCGCAGGCTTGTCAGCTTCCACCATTCCGCGGTGTGCACCCGATGCCATCGGACACTGTGGATCGCGGTGTCGACCTGAGCAGTCATGCGGCAACCCTCCGGTCCCGGATGGCCGAGGCGGCATACTCGACGTCGCCGTGGGTCATCGCGAGGTAGGCGTCCTCCAGTGACGTACGCACCGGAGTGAGTTCGTAGACCGGGATCCGGTACGCCGCCGCGAGCTGGGCGATCTGCTCGGCGGTCCGGCCGGTGATCGTGAGCCACTCGGGGTCGGCGTCCCGGTCGACCGCGTCGGCCGGGAAGAGCGGCAGCACGCATTCCGGCTGCGGGGTGCGCACCCGGACCTTGGGTGTCAGCGCCGCCGTCATGTCGCTGGTCGCGAGGTCGGCGATGAGCCGGCCGCGACCGACGATGACGAGCTGGTCGGCGGTCAGCTCCATCTCGCTCATCAGATGCGAGGAGAGGAACACCGTGCGTCCCTCCGCGGCGAGTTCGCGCAGTAGTTCGCGGACCCAGCGGACACCGTCCGGGTCGAGACCGTTGACCGGCTCGTCCAGCACCACGATCGACGGATCCCCGAGCAGGGCGGCGGCGATCCCGAGGCGCTGCGACATGCCCAGCGAGAACGCGCCGGGCCGGCGACGGGCCACATCACGCAGGCCGACCATGTCGAGGACCTGATCGATGCGGGACCGGGCGATGCCGTGTGTGGCAGTCAGGACGCGGAGATGGTGGTACGCGCTGCGCCGCGGGTGAACGGCCCGGGCGTCGAGCAGCGTCCCGACCTCGTGCAGGGGCGCGGGATGCTCGGCGTACGGCCGCCCGTTGACCAGGACGGTCCCCCGGTCCGGTCGGGTGAGACCCACGATCATCCGCATCGTTGTCGACTTGCCCGCGCCGTTCGGTCCCAGGAAGCCGGTGACGACCCCCGGTCGTACGGTGAAGGTGAGGTCATCGGCGGCCGGCTTGTCTCCATAGCTCTTGCTGACGCCCAGAACTTCGATCATGGCAATCACGCCTTCGGCTCGGTGCGCCGGCCACCGAGGCGGCCCCGGGTGGCGAGCAGGACGACGAGGCCGATCACCGCGAAGGCCAGCAGGTGCACCATCCCGGCGAATTCGTTGTCCGGGTACAGCCGGCGCAGCACACCGCCGTCGCCGAAGCCGCTGCCGGGGGCGATCGCATTGCCCGCCGCGTGGATCAGGCCGAGCAGGAACAGGCTTCCGGTGCGGTTGAAGGCCCAGCCGGTGAGGAACCGATACGGGATCATCACGACCGTGAAGCCGACCATCAGCAGCGCGCCGACCAGCAGCGAGTTGCCCCACATCAGCGAGATGTGCTGCATCGCGAACAGTGGCGCGACCAGCACCGCGGCGACCGCGGGCCGGTGCCGGCGCTGCATCCGGGCCTGGACGAAGCCGGACCAGACCGCTTCCTCGGCCCAGTTGTTCGGCACCATGGTGAACACCAATTGCAGCACGAAGCCGGACAGGAACAGCGAGCCCAGGTCGGCTACCGCGAACTGAGCGGGCGGGCCGAGCAGCAGCACAGTGCCGGCGACCGACACCGCCGAGACGGCGAGCAACGCGAACGCGTACCAGCCGATCGACACCCGCCAGTTCACCAGGCTCTGCGCCCAGACGCGGACACCGTCCGGCCCTTCGGTGATCCGGGTGATCACCAGGGCCGGCAGCAACAGTCCGAACATCGAACTGCCGACGATGAATACCTGGTGCGGAACGCCGGTCTCGAACACCACCGGGGCGAACGCGAACGCCTGCCCGACGGTGAAGAACCAGCCGAAGAACGCCGCCAGCGGATGACGGGCGACGAAACCGACGGGCGGGGCGGCAACCATAGTGGACATGACGGGCCTCCGGGAAAGTCTCCAACAACGACAAACCCAGCGTCCGTACGCGGCTTGCGGCGTTCTTGCCACCGGACTTGCGACGAACTTGCGACCACGGATCCGCTCGTCGCGGCCGGCGCAAGAAGGGTGCAACCCGCGCCGCGACGCTTAGCGCATGTCACTCGAGACCTTGACCCCGCCGACCAGTCACGTCAGTGCGTTCGTGCGGCGGCACCCGCTGCGCACGTACCTCGTCATCTTCACCGTGTTCGGGCAGCCGCTCGCCTTCCTCCCCCTCATCGTGAGCCGTCTCTACGGCGTACAGCTCGACACCGACCTCGTCCTGATCGTCCCCACGCTGCTGTTCATCCTGCTGCCGGCCCTGCTGATCACCCTGCACGTCCGCGGCCGGGACGGCCTGCGCGCCCTGATCCGCCAGATGGTGCGCTTCGACGTGTCGCCGCGCTGGTATCTACTGCCGTTGCTGGTGATGCCGGTGCTCTCGGTCGCCGCGACCTTCGCGCTGCCCGCCGACGGGCTGCACCCCGCGACACTCGCAACGGTCTACCTCACCGGTTTCCTGCCCGCCCTCATGGTTACCTTCCTGACCACCAACTGGTGGGAGGAGACCCTGTGGACCGGCTTCTTTCAGGGCACGCTGCAGGAGCGCGGGCACAGCGCGGTCCGGGCGGCGCTGATCACCACCCCGTTCTTCGCGCTGCAGCACATCGCGCTCGGCCCCACCGGCACGGTGGCCCAATGGCTGACCTGGCTGGCCATTCTCACCGTGGCGATCATCCCGGTCCGGTTCCTGTTCGCCTGGCTCTACAACCGGACCGGGAGCATCGCCCTCGTCG
>DASWMR010000651.1:0-3856 GCA_036399635.1 Actinoplanes sp.
ACCCGGGCCCGCATCCACGGTCGGCGAGCCGGTGGAGGACGACTTCGACTTCGGTTTCGACTTCGACGATCAGCCGGTGCCCTCCTTGGCGCCCTTCCCGGCGCCCTCCCCGGCGCCCTCCTCGGTCAACGAGCCGGTCCCGCCTCCGGTGTCGTCGCCTCCGGTGTCGTCGCCTGCGCGGGAGGAGCCGCCCGGGCCGCCACTGCTCGAGCGGGGGCCGCTGTCGGCGCCGCTCGACGCCGCACCGAGGCCCTCGACGACTGGTCCGGCCATGGCGCTGCCCGCCGACGCCGACGACGAGGGGTCCGGCGCCTGGGCCGTGCCCGAGCCGAACACGGCGTACAGCTCGCCGACACCCGACCTCTTCGCCGAAGCAGGCTCAGCCGACGACTCCGATTACGAGAACTGGCCGGACTTCGACGGTTGGCCGGCGACCCCGCAGCCGCTCCCAGCCCCAGCCCCAGCCCTGGCAGCGCCGCACCAGGCCTTTGCGGCCCCGACATCCGACCTGGTCGCCGAGCCGCCGGTGTCCGCCACCCCACTCTGGCAGACGGACGAGATCCAGCCGGGAGCGGTCGAGGCGTACGCACCGGTCGCGCCGGAGGAGGTGCCGCTGCCCGTACCCACCACGGAGAAGGCACCCGCCAAGCGCAAGGAAAAGTCCCCGGCCCGGCGCAAGGAGCCGCGGAACCTGCCGGTGCGGCCGGCGAAGAAGGAGCTCAAGGTCGCGCCCCTGCGGCCGGACAAGCTGAAATTCAGCGACCGCGACCCCGCCATGGAACTGGCGATCAGCGAGATCGCCGGGCACCTGACCTTCACCCAGAGCACCGTCACCGCGTGGTACTACCTGCCCGAAGTCCGCTGGGCGTTCCGGCCGGACGCGGAACGCGAGGCGCTGCTGAGCGCGATCTCCGAGCAGTACGCGGGGCTGGCCGGCTTCCGGCTGCACCTGCGCCGCACCAACCGGCCGTTCCCCGCCGACGAGTGGGCCCGCACGGTCGACTCGTTCACCGCGAAACCGCTGCCGGACGTCCGCGGCAGCACCTCCTGGTCCGATCACCTGGTCGCGGCCCAGCGGCACCTGCTCTCGGTCAACCACGCCGAGGGCCAGACCTACCTGGGCGTGACGTTCGCCCGGCGGTCGCTCGGCGACACCTTCGCCGAGCGGATCCTGCGGGTCTTCGGCCGCGGCACGTCCGACGGCGAGCGGCGCAAGCTGGGCCGGACCGTCGAGCAGTTCGACGAGGTGCTGAACGCGTTCGGCATGCGGGGCCGCCGGGTCACCCCGCAGGAGCTGGAATGGCTGCTCTTCCGCTCGGTGGCGCTCTGCATGGCGCCGCCCGGGCCGCTGTCGCCGGTCTCCAACGGGCACTGGGAGACCGGTGACCTGCTCGCGCTCACCGAGCAGGTGGAGCGCTACCGCACCCCGTACGGCTCGACGGTGAAGTTGGTCAACCGGATGACCGGCGAGGAACGCCACGTCGCGGTGCTGTCGGTCGGCCGGATGGAGCCGCTGGAGATCCCCGAGAAGCACGAGCCCTGGATGCACTTCCACGAGCGTCTGCCGTGGCCGATGGAGCTCTCCTCGCGCATCGACATCCTCGGCTCGGGCAGCTCGTTCAAGAACCTCGAGCATCGGCTCCGGATGATCCGGTCGCAGCAGCTCGACTATGCCGAGCACGGCATCGACGCCCCGCCCGAGCTGGAACGCCTCGCCAAGCGGGCGCTGGTGATCGGCGACGAGATGACCACCGGCCTGCCCACCGAGTCGGCCCGGGCGCACGGCTGGCACCGGATCGCGGTCGGCGGCGCCAATCGGGAGGAATGCCTGGAACGGGCCCGGCGGCTCATCCAGCTCTACTCGCGGGAACTGCGGATCTCGTTGCAGCACCCGAAGAACCAGGATCAACTCGCCCGCGAGTTCATCCCCGGCGAGCCGATCGCCAACACCGGCTATGTACGGCGGATGCCGGTGAAGCTCCTGGCCGCCGCTCTGCCGCAGGCCGCGTCGACGGTGGGCGACCGGCGCGGCGACCTGATCGGGCGTACCTCGGGCACCTGCCGCCGCCCGGTCTTCCTGGACCTGCACTTCCCGATGGAGGTGCGTGAGCGCTCCGGCCTCGGTGTCTTCGTGGCCGAGCCGGGTGGTGGCAAGTCGACCCTGATGGGCGCGCTGGGCTACCTGAACGCACGTCGCGGCGTACAGGTCACGCTGCTCGACCCGTCCGGTCCGCTCGCCCGGTTGTGCTCGATGCCCGAGCTCCGCCCCTACTCGCGGGTGCTCAACCTGACCGGTTCCGAGCAGGGCACCCTCGCCCCGTACGCGTTGATCCCCACCCCGGTCCGCTCGGAGTTCCCGACCGGTACAGGCGGTGACCGGGAGTTCGAAATCGCGATCTCCAACGCCCGCGCCGAGCGCCGCATGCTCGTCCAGGACATCTGCTCGATGCTGGTGCCGCCGCAGGTCGCCAAGGAGGCGTCCACCGCGACCCTGCTGCGGCACGCCGTGCGCCAGGTGCCGGCCGAGGAGTCATCCACACTCGACGATGTGGTCCGCACCCTGCAGGGCATCGACGACGAGGGCAAGGAGCTGGCCAACTTGCTCCTGGACACCGCCGAGATGCCGCTCGCGCTGCTCTTCTTCGGCTCGCCGCCGCCGCACCTGCTCGGTGCCGACGCGGCGCTGACCGTCATCACCATGGCCGGCCTCCGCCTGCCCGACCTCAAGATCGAGCGGGAGTACTGGTCGGCCGAGGAATCGCTGGCCCTGCCCATGCTGCACACCGCGCACCGGCTCGCGGTGCGGCGTTGCTACGGCGGCTCGATGGCCTCGCGCAAGATGGTCGGCCTGGACGAGGCGCACTTCATGGAGGGCTGGCGGTCCGGGCGGTCGTTCCTGGTGCGGCTCGCCCGCGACTCCCGTAAGTGGAACCTGGCCGCGCTGGTGGCCTCGCAGAACCCGCGGGACATCCTCGGCCTGGACGTGCAGAACCTCGTGTCGACGGTCTTCGTCGGCCGGATCGCGGAGGACCAGGAGATCGCATCCGAGGCGCTACGGCTCCTGCGGGTGCCGGTGCACGACGGGTACGAGGCGACGCTGGCCTCGCTGTCGCAGATCGACACGTCGTCGTCGAGCCGGCTCGGCTTCCGCGAGTTCGTGATGCGCGACGTCGATGGTCGAGTGCAGAAGGTACGTGTCGACGTGTCGTACGTTGAAGGTCTGCTGGAGCACCTGGACACGACGCCGGCGGCGGCTAAAGCGCCTACGGCCCTTCCGATGTCTCCGTCCGACCTGGAGGTATGAGATGGCGCGGCGGGCGTTGGCACTGGTGATGACATTGTTCGTCGCCGTGGTGGCGTCGATCGTGTGGGCGGTGGCCCCGCCGGCCGCGTCCGCCGCGCCAGCGCGTGCGCCCGGTTCTGCATGCAGTGTCGAAGAGTGGCAGCAGGACATCCCAGGCTGCGTAAAACGACTCCAACAAGTAGGTGCGGATCGCGCGCAATGCTTGTTGCCGCCTACACCTAGCACCCCCGATTCTGGCCTGGCAGGCTGGTTCGCGGAACGGCCTGATTCATCGAAAGAGCCCGGGCCTAAGGGTATTTACACGTTATACGCCTATTCTGGTTACAGCTACACAACCTACGATCTGGATAGCGGCTGCGCATCATCATTGGTTGATCCAGATTATAAGTTTGAGACGACCGTCGCGAATGGCGAATTCATGATCGCGACCGCCATTATTGGCGCATCCAATGCCCTTCGTGAACGTGCATGGAACCCTGAATCGCTTTGGGGTTGGGCAAATCCGCTTGTCGAGCAATCCACAAGATCCGTTTACGAAAAGGTGTTCAGCGT
>DASWMR010000652.1:0-5089 GCA_036399635.1 Actinoplanes sp.
GAGCCGCAGCACGTCGACGACGAGTCGCTCACCTTCGCCGAGCCGAAGAAGGGGATCTACAAGAACATCATCATCCGGGACGGCCGGCTGGTCGGCGCGACGCTGATCGGCGACGTCCGCAAGGTTGCGTTCCTGATGCAGGCGTTCGACCGCGGGCTGGCGTTGCCGGAGGAACGCGCCGAGCTGATGTTCGACCTGGGCGGCCCGGCCGGCGAGGTCAGCATCGAGGAGATGAGCGACGACGAGCAGGTCTGCAACTGCAACGGCGTCTCCAAGGGAGCCATCTGCGCCACCGTGCAGTCCGGCTGCAAGACGGTCAACGGGGTGATGGACAAGACCCGGGCCGGCAAGGGCTGCGGCACCTGCAAGAGCCTGGTGCAGCGGATCGTCGAGTGGGCCGCGGACGGCGACGTCGAGGAGGACCCGGCCGCGTCCTACTACGTGCCGGGTGTCCCGATGCCCAAGCCGGAGCTGATGCGGGCGATCCGCGAGCACGGCCTGCGTTCGGTCTCGTCGGTCTTCGCCACCCTGGGCGGCGAGGAGGACGCCAAGAGCAAGATGGGGCTGGCCTCGCTGCTGAAGATGATGTGGGGCGACGAGTACGTCGACGAGCGCGACGCCCGCTTCATCAACGACCGGGTGCACGCCAACATCCAGCGCGACGGCACGTTCTCGGTGGTGCCGCAGATGAAGGGCGGCGTCACCACCCCGGCCCAGCTGCGGCGGATCGCCGAGGTGGCCGAGAAGCACGCCGTACCCATGGTCAAGCTTACCGGCGGGCAGCGCATCGACCTGCTCGGTATTCCGAAGGAGAAGTTGCCGGAGATCTGGGCCGACCTGGACATGCCGTCCGGCTATGCGTACGGCAAGAGCTTCCGCACCGTGAAGACCTGCGTGGGCTCGGACTTCTGCCGCTTCGGGGTCGGCGACTCGACCGCGCTGGGTATCGCGCTCGAGGAGCGGTACCAGGGCATCGAGGGGCCGGGAAAGATGAAACTCGCGGTCACCGGCTGCCCGCGGAACTGCGCCGAGGCGTACGTCAAGGATCTCGGGGTGGTCGCCATCGACGGCGGCAAGTGGGAGATCTACGTCGGCGGTGCGGCGGGCGCCCACATCCGCAAGGGCGACCTGCTCGCCACGGTCTCCTCGGCCGACGAGGTGATGACGTTGACCGGCCGTTTCCTGCAGTACTACCGGGAGAACGGCAACTGGCTCGAGCGGACGTACGCCTGGGTGCCGCGGGTCGGCATCGAGAAGATCCGCGCGGTCGTGGTCGACGACGCCGAGGGGATCGCGGCCGACCTGGACGCCGCGATGGCGGCGTCGGTGGCCGCCTACCGCGACCCGTGGAAAGAGCGCAGCGAACCGGCCACCCCGGGGCAGTTCCGCACCTCGCTGCCGCTGACCGTGCTGCCCCAGGTTCCGGTGCGCGCATGACGGCGCCCGGCTCGATCTCGCTCGGCTCCATCCACGACATCCCGCCGGGGGAGGGCCGCACCTTCGCGGTCGACGGGGACATGGTTGCCGTCTTCCGGCTCCGGGACGGCTCGGTACGCGCCCTCTCCGCGGTCTGCCCGCACAAGGGCGGCCCGATCGCCGACGGCCAGATCGACCTCAAGCAGGTCGTCTGCCCGCTGCACCTGAACGCCTGGGACCTCAGCACCGGCTGCTCAATCACCGGCCAGCCGCCGTTGACCGTCTATCCGGTCCGTATCGCCGACGATCAGATCATGCTGGGAGAATGACATGACAGCTACCGTTCCCCTGACCAGGCCCGCGGCCACGCTCCGCGGGCACTGGATCGACGACTGGCGGCCGGAGGACCCGGAGTTCTGGAACACCACCGGAGCGCCGATCGCCCGCCGCAACCTGATCTTCTCGATCACCTCCGAGCACATCGGCTTCTCGGTGTGGTCGCTGTGGTCGGTGCTGGTGCTCTTCCTCGGCCCCGCCTACGGCATCGACCCGGCCGGGAAGTTCCTGCTCACCGCGGTGCCCACGCTGGTCGGAGCGGTACTGCGGATCCCGTACAGCTTCGCCGTGGCCCGCTTCGGCGGCCGCAACTGGACCATCTTCAGCGCGTCGCTGCTGCTCGTCCCGGCGGTCCTCGCGGCATTCCTGATCAAGCCGGGGGTGTCCTACTCGACGCTGATGATCCTCGCGGCGGTCGCCGGCGTCGGCGGCGGCAACTTCGCCTCCTCGATGACCAACATCAACGCGTTCTACCCGAACCGGCTCAAGGGTTGGGCGCTCGGCATCAACGCCGGCGGCGGCAACCTCGGGGTGGCCGCGGTGCAGCTGATCGGCCTGCTGGTGCTGGCGGTCTGGGGTGCCGGGCACCCCGGCCTGGTCGCCGGGATCTACATCCCGTTCATCGTGCTGGCGGCGCTCGGGTCGGCGCTCTACATGGACAACCTGAGCCAGGCGCGCAACGAGAAGCGCGGCATGCGCGACGCCGCTCGCGACCGGCACACCTGGATCATGTCGTTGCTCTACATCGGCACGTTCGGCTCGTTCATCGGCTTCGGGTTCGCCTTCGGCCAGGTGCTGCAGGTGCAGTTCCACGACGAGTTCAGCACCCCGGTCAAGGCCGCCTACCTGACCTTCCTCGGCCCGCTGCTCGGCTCGCTGGTGCGCCCGATCGGCGGCGCCCTCGCCGACCGGCTGGGCGGTGCCCGGGTCACCTTCACCAACTTCATCGCGATGGCGCTGGGCGCGGGAACCGTGCTGCTTGCCTCGCAACAGCGGTCGCTGCCGCTCTACATCGTCGGCTTCATCGCGCTGTTCGTGTTCAGCGGAATCGGCAACGGCTCGACCTACAAGATGATCCCGGCGATCTTCAAGGCCAAGCACCCCGGCAACGACCACGAGGGACGCCGTCTCTCCGGCGCGGTGATCGGCCTGGCCGGTGCGATCGGCGCGCTCGGCGGCGTACTGGTCAACCTGGCCTTCCGGCAGTCGTTCCTGGAGACCAAGAGCGCGGACGCCGCGTACATCGGCTTCATCGCCTTCTACGCCGTCTGCGTGCTGGTCACCTGGGCCGTCTACCTCCGCAAGCCGGCCTGGCGGTCGGTCGGCGTCTGACGCTTCACCCCCAGCACCCCGGCCGGCGCCGCCCGGCCGGGGTGCCCCCATGTCCGGGCCCGCAATTCCCCGCCCGGGTGTCCTGCGGCGTTCGTCCGTCCCCTCAAACGGGTTCAATTCGCATCGATCATGGTCAGCCGCCGCACTTCGCCGATACCGTCCCGGTTGCCCTCGGGCTCCCGAGCGTTGATCGACAGAGGTGAGAGTGCGTGTCCGTCCGATCCGTCACCGGCGGGACGATCCGTCGCCGGGTGGCCCGCGCTCTGGCGTTGCCGGTCGCGGCCGTGCTGGTGCTGCTCGCCGTCATCGCGGTGACCGAGGGCGACGGGTACCGCCGGGCCGCCGCCTCGGCGCGGGCCGTCACCCTTGTGCTCGCCGTGCAGGACCTGGTCCAGGAGCTACAGACCGAGCGTGGCCTCGCGGCCGGGCTGCTCGGCGGTAACGCCGGCTTCCGCGCCGAACTCGGGCCGGCCCGGCAGCGCGTCGACCGCCAACGCGACCGGCTCGAACAGTTGGCCGGCCGCACCGGCGGCTCGCCCGGCGTCCGGGTCACCGGGGCGATCCGGGAGCTGGACGGACTGTCCGGCGTGCGGGTCGGCACCGACTCCGGTGCGGCCGGGCGGCAGTCCGCCTTCGGCTACTACACCGAGCGGATCGACCGGCTGTCCCGGCTCGACCTCGGCCTGGACAGCGCCGCCGACCCGGCCCTGCGCCGCGGCGCCACCGCGCTCCAGGCGCTCGGCACGGCCACCGAGAGCATGGCCCAGGAGCGGGCGTTCCTGAACGGGGTCTTCTCCGCCGGTGGCTTCGGTGGGGGAGAGTTCGTCCAGTTCGTCGCGATGCGTTCGGCCAAGAGCGCCGCCCTGGCCGCGTTCGCCCGGTCGGCCGACGCGACCCAGCGGGCGGCCGCCGATTACGTCCTCGGGACCGGGGCCGGCCGGGTCGCCGACTACTTCGAGCAGGTCGCGCTGGGCGCGGGCGACGGCCGCGTGCTGGTCGTCAACCCGCAGACCTGGTGGTCCGCGCTGACCACGGTGCTCGACGACATGCTGCGCCTGCAACAGCACGTCGGATCGGTGATCCGGGTCCGGGCCGCCGAGCTGCGCGACCAGGCGGCCCGCCGGATGGGCGCGCTCGGCCTGGTGGTGCTGCTCTGCTGTGCCGGCTCGGTCTACCTGGCGCTGGTCGAGTCCCGCTCGATCGCCCGGCCGCTGGCCACTCTGGCCGCCGACGCCGACCGGCTGGCGGTCGCCCGGCTGCCCGACGCGGTCCGCCGGGCCACCGCCGGCGAGCCGGACGTGCCGCTCCCACCGGTGCACGCCCCACCGGGCGCCAGCGACGAGATCCGCTCGATGGCTGCCGCTCTGGACCGGGTGCAGGCCACCGCGTACGCCCTCGCCACCGAGCAGGCGGTGCTGCGCCGCAGCACCGCCGAGTCGCTCGCCGACCTGGGCCGCCGCAACCAGAATCTGCTGCGTCGCCAGCTGGGCTTCATCAGCCGGCTGGAGCGCGAAGAGCCCGACCCGGCCGGGCTGGCCAACCTGTTCGAGCTCGACCACCTGGCCACCCGGATGCGCCGCAACGCGGAGAGCCTGCTGGTGCTGGTTGGTGCGGCCACCCCGCGGCAGTGGTCCGAGCCGATGCCGATGGCCGACGTGATCCGGGCCGCGGTCGCCGAAGTCGAGGAGTACCGCCGGGTCACGCTGCGGCGGGTTGACGACGCCCTGCTGGCCGGTGCGGTGGTCGGCGGGATCGCGCACATGCTTGCCGAACTCGTCGAGAACGGCCTGACCTTCTCCCCGCCGGACGCCGAGCTGGAGATCCAGGGCCGGCTGATCGGGGACAGTTATCTGATCGCGATCACCGACCAGGGCATCGGCATGAGCCCGGACGACCTGGAGCGGGCCAATCAGCGGCTGCGCGGCGAGGCCGACTATCTCTCCGCGCCGACCCGGTACCTCGGGCACTACGTGGTCGGCCGGCTCGCCGACGACATGAACATCAG
>DASWMR010000653.1:0-2819 GCA_036399635.1 Actinoplanes sp.
GAGTCGTTCCAGGGTCCGGACCACCTGGCCCGCATCCAGCAGGAGGCACGGGAGGTGGTGTCCGCCGCGCTGCGCGGCTAGACCTATCTGGCGGACCACGCCGCAGCCCCGCATGCTCGGCCAGATAGGCCCTAGATCCGCTCAGTTCACCCGGCTCCCGGCCGACTGGAATGCCACAGGACCAGGCGACTCGGGAGTGATAGACCCGCATGAGCGAACCCGTGGTGCCCGTCGGCCGACCGCCGGCCGCCGGCCCGGCGAGTGGTGCGCTGGTGCCGCTCGCCGTGGCGGGCACCGCGATGGTCGCGGTCGCCGGGTGGCTGCTCCTGCGCGATCCGCACGACAACCGGTGGGGCTACCTCCCCGGCCTGATCAGCATGGCCGTCGCGGCGTACTCGGTGAGTCGGCTCGGCGCCGCGGTCGACCTTCCCCGGCCGGTCCGCGCCTTCTGGCGGCAGCTCGGGCACGGAGCGATGATCCTGCTGGTGGCGGCCGGCATGACGCTGGTCCTGGCCAACAACGACGCCGGGATGTCGCCGCTGGTGGCCGCGCCGGTCCTGCTCGGCATGTTCTGGACGATGGCCGCCTTCGTCCGACTGCCGATGGGCGACCGGACGCTGCTGGGCTGGAGCCGGGTGCTGCTCGACGGTGCCACCGTCGCGGTGGCCGGCGCCCTGGTGTTCTGCTACGTCGTGCTGAGCTACGCCCCACCGGGCACCGACCTGGTCACCCGGGGCGCGGCCGGCATGATGGGCGTCGCCGGCCTGCTCGCGCTGGTGGCGATCGGCAAGGTGGCGGCGCTACCCGGTGGACCGGTCGATCCGCTCGCACTGCGCATCCTGGCCACCGCGCCGGTCGTGGCGGTGTTCGTCGCGGTGTTGCTCATCGCCGGCGGCGACACCGCCCGGCTGATCCTCTCCGTGTCGGCCAACCCGCTGGTGGCGCTCTCCTTCTGCGCGTCGGCGTACCGGCAGCGGCTGGTCACGACCAACCCCGAGGCGGCCCGCCGGCCGCAGCGCCGGCGGTCGGCGTACGAGCTGTTGCCCTTCCTCGCGATCGCCGCCACCGCCGGGCTGGTGACCATGGTCTCGGCCCGCCGGATGGACGGGCGGGAGCGGGCCGTCATCATCGGCGCGGTGCTGATCGCCGCGCTCGTCGTGGTCCGCCAGCTGATCGGGCTGCGCGAGAACAAGCGGCTGCTGGCCGGCATCACCAGCCAGCAGGTCGAGCTGCGCAAGCTCGCGCTCACCGACACGCTGACCGGGTTGGCCAACCGCAACCGGTTCGGCGCGGCGCTGGCCGATTGCCTCGCCGCGCACCGCCCGGCCACCGTCCTGCTGATCGACATCGACGACTTCAAGACGGTGAACGACACGATGGGCCCGGCCCTCGGCGACCAGCTGCTCTACGAGGTGGCCCAGCGGCTGCGGCTGAGCAGCGGGGATCTGGAACTGCCCGCCCGGCTCGGCGGCGACGAGTTCGCCGTGCTGCTCGACACCGCCGACCCGGCGATGGCCGAGGAGACCGCGACCCGGATCCTGCACGCTTTGGCCGAGCCGTTCACCGTCGGCGACTACCACCTGCTCGCGCAGGCCAGCCTGGGCATCGCGATCGCCGGCCCGGACGACAACGCCGATGAGGTGCTGCGCAACGCCGACATCGCGATGTACGCCGCCAAGGACGGCGGCAAGGCGGCCTGGGCCCGGTACGAGCCGCAGATGCGCCACGACGTGGTCAACCACGCCCGGATCGGCAGCGAACTGCACAACGCGATAGTCCGCAACGAGCTGTTCCTGCTCTACCAGCCGGTCTTCGACATCGTCACCGGTCGGCTGCACGGCGCCGAGGCGCTGGTCCGCTGGAAGCACCCGGTGCGCGGGTTCATCTCGCCGGGCGACTTCATCCCGGTCGCCGAGCGGTCCGGGCTGATCGTGCCGCTCGGCTCGTGGGTGCTGCGCGAGTCCTGCCGGCAGCTGGCCGTCTGGCGGCGGGAGCACGGCGCGGGCGCGATCACGGCGATCAACGTCAACGTGGCGGTCCGCCAGTTGCGCGACTGCGGCTTCGTCGACGAGGTCGCCGCCGCGCTCAGCGACCACGGCCTGCTGCCGGCCAACCTGGTGCTGGAGGTGACCGAGTCGTCGGTGGCCGACGGCCGGCAGGTGCGCCAGACGCTGAACGCGCTGCACGAGATGGGGGTCCGGCTGGCGCTGGACGACTTCGGCACCGGCCAGTCGTCGTTGAGCCTGCTGCGCGCGTTCCCGGTGGACGTGTTGAAGCTGGACAAGTCGTTCGTCGACGGGATCGCCGACGGCGAGGACCGTGGGCGGCTCGCGGTGGCCGCCGCGGTGGCCCAGCTGGCCGAGTACCTTCAGCTCTCGGCGGTGGCCGAGGGCATCGAGAGTCAGGCGCAGCTGGACCGGTTGCGCGAGATGGGTTACCGGCTGGGCCAGGGCTTCTTCATGGCCAAGCCGCTACCCGCCGACGAGGCCGGCGCGCTCATGGGATCGGTACCCACCCTGCCCGTGGGTTAGAACCGACCGCCTAGTTCGGCGGGACTCCAACTCACTGAACTGCCCGCATTTGCCCTCGACACCGACTTCCCGGGGGCAAATGCGGGCCGAGCAGAGCGAGGCCAGCTAGCTCAGCTCTCGACCTCGTTGCGGTCGTCGGTGGCCCAGAGGATGTGGAACGCGCCCGGCTTGTCGATGCGGCGGTAGGTGTGTGCGCCGAAGAAGTCGCGCTGACCCTGGATCAGCGCGGCCGGCAGCCGCTGCGCCCGCAGGCCGTCGTAGTAGGCGAGCGCCGAGGCGAAGCCGGGC
>DASWMR010000654.1:0-2930 GCA_036399635.1 Actinoplanes sp.
CGGATGGGCGACCGGGACGGGCGGCACCACCCGGTTGAACGCCACGGCTCGGTTCACCGGAACGGCGCTGCCCGTGGCCGCGGACTGTGTGGTCGGAACGCCAACCATGGCGTCCACCCTAGACCCGAAACCGCCCCGGCCGGCGTGTCAGGCTGCGGCGGCCGCCTCCGGCCAGGTGACCTCGGCGACCGCGCCGCCCGGCACGTCCACCTCGCTCAGCGGGGTCACCGGGTCGCGCCAGACCACGTACCGACCGGCCGGCAGGTTGTCGATCACGACGCTCCAGCAGACGCCACCGCGCACGTACCGCGCACGTACCGCGGCGTGCGTCCGCAGCGCCGGGTCGGTGACCGGGCTGACCTCGATCTCGTGGCCGTGCAGCCGCCCCGGGGTGTAGATGACCAGCGCGCCGATCCCGGCGCCGATGTTCAGCATCACCGTGCCCTGCCCGGACGGGGCCAGGGTGTGGTGGTGGTGCCCGCCGGCGCTCATGACGGGTTGGAAAAGCCGTCGAAGGGTGTGCCCAGATAGGGAAAGTGCTTGAGCAGCCCGGCGCTCGCGTCCTTGATGCTCAGGCCCTGCTCTACCAGGCCGGCCGCGGCGTCCGGCTTGAACTTCTCGTCGACCAGCGGGACGGTGACGCCGGCGATCGCCCGGATCGAGATGGAGACCACGTCGTCGGCTATCCGGCGGCCGTTCGGGAAGCCGGCCAGGTCCTTGCCGAGCAGGCCGAACTTGCTCGGCTCCTTGCTCGGCTTGATCGCCGTGTTCAGCCGCAGCATGTCCGCCTGCACGTCGCCGGTGGTGTTCTGGAAGCCCTCGATCAGCCCGTCCGGGATGCCGGTGAGCAGGATCGCGAGCAGGTCGGCGCGCGGGGTGCCGGCCTTGTTCAGCTTGGCCAGGTTGTCGAACAGGCCGGGGTAGAGCACCGGCAGCAGCGCGGCCAGTTCCGGCTTCTCGACGAACTGAGCGAACCGCTTGTCCTCGGTCGGCGGCAGGCTGTTCCACTTGTCCTTCTCCGCCATCGGGACGATGACCTCGTTGAACAGCGGGTTGCCCAGCCGGGAGACCTGCACCTGCGGGCCGACCTCGACGTCGTCGTTCTTCTTGTCGCCGTGCCGCACCTGGACCTGGCGGCGGCTCGCCGAGGTCCACACGCCGATCACCGCACCCGGGTCGCGTCCGCGCACCGACTTCTTGCCGTCCCGGCGCACCATGTGCAGCGGGATCTGTAGGGCGATGCTGTGCACGTTCAGCTTGTCGGTGGCGTTGACCGCCTTGCCGGCATAGTTGAACAGGGTCTGGCCGACCAGGTGCTTGTCCTGGAACGGGCGCAGCGTACCGAGGTCGAAGATGGCGCCGAGGTCGACGAAGAAGGCGTCGGCGCGCTGGCCCGCGAAGACCTTCTCGCCGGTCTTCAGCTTCTTGACCGCGTCGGCCGCGAGCTTGTCGTAGTCCGGGATCGACAGCTTGCCGACGTTGCACGGCGGGCAGGGCAACTTCTGAGCCAGCACTGTGCTCTTGCCGTGCTTGTCGACCTTGGTCACCGAGTAGAACTGCCGCCGGTTCCAGTTCTCGCTGTCCAGCGACTCGATCTGCCCGGTGTTGTAGAGGAACGTCTTGTCGTTGCGCAGCTCGGTGCGGAACCGGAACTGGTAGGTCACGTCCGGCCGGGCGTCGCCGTTCGCGTCGATGTGCACTTCGTAGAGCACGTCGTCGCCGAACTCGAAGAAGTTCGGGCCGCTGGCCGGGAGCTGGAGCGGGACGTAGTTCGCGATGATCGTCACGGTGTCCGGGTCGTCCGGGCTGACGAAGGCGTACAGGTCAGAGCTGTCCGCGACCGGGTCCTTGCTGATCTCGGGGGCTTCACGATGTGATGACATGGTTGGTGTCCTCAGCCCTTCGCGGTCTTCAGCAGTCGGGCGGCGAGTTTCTTGTCGGTCAGCGTCTTCTTCTCTCCGCCGGAGAAGACGTCGAAGGTGCCCTTCTCGGCGTCGCGCAGGGATAGCACCAGGGGGCCCTTGGCCCCGGACGAATCAGTCTCGCCGGCCAGGCTCAGTCCCGCGACGCCGGCCACCGACGCACCTACGCCGGCCGTAGCGGCGATGGCGAGGACCCGGCGCCGTGACAGGCGGTTGACCGCGCGGCTGCCGTAACGAACTCGAGTCATGCTCGACCTTTCGTCTTGCAGAAGAAGAAATGGAGCGGGCTTGCTGCGTCGACGCCCTTCAGTACGAAGCCGGAACCGTTACGGTTCAACGGTTTTCCCGCCTGCGCCGGACATTTCCACTGACTAGCGCCCAACCGCCGGCGCCGATCGCGAGCAACAACGCACCGGCGATGATGCGATGACCGAGAGTAACCGAGCTTTCCTGGCTGACCGGCGTGAGGCTCTGCGCCCGCGGCGGCGCGGCGGTCGCCGCGGGGGCCGCTGCCGCGCTCGTCGCCGGGGCCGGGGCGGCCGAGGTGACCGACGGCTTCGCCGCCGGCTTGGCCGAACTGAGCGTGGGCGAGGGCTTCGGTGCCGAGTTCGCCGCCGCCGTCTGGAAGGCCAGGTCGGAGCAGGAGTAGTAGGTGTCCGGCGTACTGGAGGTCTGCCAGACGACGTACAGGATCTGCCGTCCGGTGCGCTGCGGAAGCTTCGCGCTGAAGCGGTACGCCCCGTCGCGCACCGGTGGGTCGGTCACCTCGACGAGCGGCTTGCTGCCGAGGTCGTCCCAGGTGAGCGCAACCTCCGGGTCGTACGCCGAACGGGTGAGATAGACCCGGAAGGTGCCCTGGTGCGGGATCGTCGTGCGGTATCTGATCTGCAGCGTCTGCCCGCCGCTGACCTTGGTCGCCGGGAAGTCGTCCCGGGCCAGATCCAACCCCCGGAAGTTGCCGATGCCGCCGCTGCACAGCTGCCCGTCCGGCACGAACTTGCGGTCGTC
>DASWMR010000655.1:0-2209 GCA_036399635.1 Actinoplanes sp.
CGGAGGCCGGCGCCGAAGAGGCGCCGGGTGCGGTGGTCGGTCCGGCGCTGGGCGGGACGGACGAATCCACCGGCGGGGTCGAGGAGCTCGGAGCACCGGTGGGCGAGCAGATCGGCTTGAGGTTCGGGTTGGACGGCTCGCTGCTGGTCAGCTCGGCGAGCCGGCGCTGGGCATCGGGCCGGCTGTCCGCCTGGATGCCCTGCTTGACCCGGTCCTGGGCGACCGTGGTGAGGTCGTCGAGGCGGGCCGGGCTGGTCTCGTTGACGCTGGACAGGTCGACGCCGGCGATCTCGCCCGGCACACCGCGGAAGATGGCCAGCTGACCGGCGTCGGTCGCGCCGACGTAGTACTGGTCCTGGGTGTACTGCCAGCCCAGGTAGAGACCGCCGCCGAGCACCGCGAGCAGCGCGACCAGCAGGATGCTGGTGCGGACCGGGTGTCGCTTGGGCTGCGGCTCCTCCCGCTCGTACGCGGCGCCGTCCGGCTGGGCCGGGCGCGGCTTGGGCTGCAGGGCGGCCGCGCGGGCAGCGGCGCTGGAGCTGTCCGCGACCGTGGTGTTACCCCGGTCCCGGGCGGCCGCGCCGCCGACGATCGGGGCCTGCTCGACGATGTCCGCGTCGGTGGCGTCGGCGATCACCACGGTGATGTTGTCCGGCCCGCCGCCGCGCAGCGCGAGCTGGACGAGCCGCTCGACGCACGCCTGCGGGTCGGTGATGTCCCGCATGTTCTCGCCGATGGTCTCCGAACTCACCACGCCGGACAGGCCGTCGCTGCAGATGAGATACCGGTCGCCCTTGAGCACCTGGCGGACCGAATACTCCGGGTCGATGTCCCGGCCGTCCAGCGCCCGGGTGAGCAGCGAGCGCTGTGGGTGGCTGCTGGCCTCCTCCGGGCTGATCCGGCCCTCGTCGACCAGCATCTGGACATAGGTGTCGTCCTTGGTGATCTGCGCGAACTCGCCCTGGCGCAGCATGTACGCCCGGGAGTCGCCGATGTGCACCATGCCGATCTTGCTGCCGGAGAACAGCACCGCGGTCAGCGTCGTACCCATACCTTCAAGATGCGGGTTCGCGTCAACCGTGTCGCGGAGCTGCTGGTTAGCCGTGCCCACGGCATGGCGGAGCGCGTCCACCAGCGCGTCCCCGGGCACGTCCTCGTCGAGTGGCGCCATGGCGGCGATGACGATGTTGCTGGCGACGTCTCCGGCGGCCATGCCGCCCATGCCGTCGGCGACAGCGAGCAGCCGCGGTCCGGCGTAGACGGAGTCTTGATTACCGTCTCGGATCAGACCGCGGTCGCTTTGAGCGGCATAGCGCAGGGTCAGGGTCATGGCCGTAACTCGAGGGAAGTGCGACCGATGCGGATCGGTACGCCAAGGGGGACGGGAGTCGGTGCGGAGACCTTACCGCGGTCGAGATAGGTGCCGTTGGTCGAGCCGAGGTCCTCGACGAACCACTGGCCGTCCCGTGGCACGAGCCGGGCGTGCCGGGCCGAGGCGAAGTCGTCGGTGATCACCAACGTGGAATCCTCGGCCCGCCCGATCGTGATGGGCGCCTCGCCCAGGGTGATGCGCGTGCCGGCCAGTTGCCCGGCCGTCACGACGAGCTGCCGCGCCGCCTTACCGCGCTTGACCTTCGCCGGCCGGCCCGGAGGCATCGCACCACCCACCCCCCGCGGGCTGGCGACAATGCTCTTGGACCGGACCCCGGCAAAGAGATCCCGTCGGATCACTCCCACCACGGTGAACACGAAGATCCACAGCAGGATGAGGAAGCCGAACCGGGCAACGGTAAGGACGAATTCGGGCAAGGTGGTCTAGCCGTCCACTCGGAACGTCAGCGTGGTGGTGCCAAGCTGAATCATGTCGCCCGGGTTGAGCGCCACGGCGGAGACCCGCTGACCGTTCACCATCGTGCCGTTGGTAGAGCCCAGATCGGTCAGCACGACCTGATTGCCGTCGTAGTCCAGACGGGCGTGCCGGCGCGAGATGCCCACGTCCGGCAGGCGCAGGTTCGCCTGGTCGCCGCGGCCGATCACGGTCGAGCCCATCTGCAGCGGGTAGGTCCGGCCGTCACCGGAGATCAGCCCGACGCTGCGCCCGTTCGGGCCGCCGTGCGACTGGTAGCCGCCCGGCTGCTCGTACGGCGGGTACTGCGGGCCCGCGTCGTACGCCGGCTGTTGCACCGGCGCGACCTCGCCACCGGTGTAG
>DASWMR010000656.1:0-11989 GCA_036399635.1 Actinoplanes sp.
GGCGCGGTAGAACCGTTCGAAGACGTGCGCCTTCTGATCGGGGCTCAGGCCCGGACCGGTGTCCTCGATCTCCACCACCGCACGGTTGCCCGGCTCGGCATACAGCCGCAGCGTGATCGTCGCGTCCGCCGGCGTGTGCACCAGCGCATTCGTCACCAGGTTACCGATCACCTGGCGCAGCCGGGCGTCGTCGCCGTACGCCACCAGGAGCTCCGGCCGGTCGCGCACCTCCAACCGGATCTCCCGGTCCGGTGCGGTCGCCTCGGCGGCCTGCACGGCGTCCATGGCCAGCACCGGCAGCTCGACCGGCACCAGGGTCAGCGGCCGTTCCCGGTCCAGTCGGGCGAGCAGCAACAGGTCTTCCACCAGCAGGCCCATCCGGGCCGCCTCGTCCTCGATCCGGCGGACCAGCTTGGTGACGTCCGCCGGATCGGTGACGGCGCCCTGCCGGTGCAGCTCGGCGAAGCCGCGGATGGTCGTCAACGGCGTACGCAGCTCGTGTGAAGCGTCCGCCACGAACTGGCGCATCTTCGCCTCGGAGCGCACCGCCCGCGCCTCGGAGACCTGCGCGTCCGCGGCCGCGTCCTTCGCCACCGCCTCGGCCGCGAGGGCCGCCGTCTCGGACTGCGCGCGGGCGATGAAGGCGGCCTCGATCTGGGCGAGCATGGCGTTCAGCGCGCGGGACAGCCGGCCCAGCTCGGTGGTCGGCGGGCCCTCGTGCCCCTCCGGGTCCGGCACCCGCTGGGTGAGATCACCGGCCGCGATCGCCGCAGCCGTCCGCTCGATCTGCAGCAGCGGGATCAGGCTCTGCCGGACGAGTGCGGCACCGACCGAGGCGAGCGCGATCAGCACGCCCGAGCCGACCAGCACGTCCACCCAGATCAGCCGGGTGATCGCCTTGTCGACGACCGACAGGTCCTCGGCGACCTGGATCACGTTGCCGTTCAAGCTGGTGGTGACCACCACCCGCCAGAGGATGTCGCCGCTTGGCGAACGCACGGTGTAGGGCCCGCTTTCCGCCGCCGCGTACACCCGGTCAAGGCCGGCGACCAACGGTGGGAGGTCGTCGGCGGACAGCGTTCTGTCCCCGGGCCACGGTCCGTCGCCGCGGACGCCGTCGATCGAGCTGAACGAGACGTAGTAGTCCCTGGGCACCGTCAGACCGACGACACGGACACCGGCCAACGTCTCGGCGTAGAGCCTCAACGACTCGTCCAGCCGCACGACCAGGTAGCGGTGCAGGGCGTAGGTGCTCGCCGAACTGATCAGGGTGAGCGCCGCGAAGACCAGGACCAGCACCGAGGCGACCAGCTTGGTGCGCAGCGAGATCCGGCGTAGATGGGGCTGTTCCGGGATGGTGTTGCGGACCCGCTCAACGAGCGTCACCGCGGGCTCAGATCGCGGGTTTGCGCAGGACATACCCGACGCCGCGCAGCGTGTGGATCAGGCGCGGCTGCACGTTGTCGACCTTGCGGCGAAGGTACGAGATATACGACTCGACGATGTTGTCGTCGCCGCGGAAGTCGTACTTCCACACATGGTCGAGGATCTGCGCCTTGGAGAGCACCCGGTTCGCGTTGAGCATCAGATAGCGCAGCAGCTTGAACTCGGTCGGCGAGAGCTGCACCCGCTGGCCGGCGCGGTAGACCTCGTGCGTCTCCTCGTCGAGCTCGAGGTCGGCGAAGACCAGCCGGGACGGCTCCTCGTCGCCCACCGCGGTGCGGCGCAGCACCGCGCGGATCCGCGCGGTGAGCTCCTCGAGACTGAACGGCTTGGTCACGTAGTCGTCGCCGCCGAGGGTGAGACCACGAATCTTGTCGTCGGTGGCGTCCCGGGCGGTCAGGAAGACCACCGGGGTGCGCTGGCCGCCCTCGCGCATGAGCCGGATGACCTCGAAACCGTCGAGGTCGGGCAGCATCACGTCGAGGACGACAAGGTCGGGGGTGGAGCTCTTGGCCGCGCTGACCGCGGCGCTGCCGGTGGTCGCGGTGCTGACGTCGAACCCGGCGAAGCGCAGGCTGGCGGAGAGGAGCTCGAGGATGTTCGCGTCGTCCTCGACGACGAGGAGCTTCGCCTCGCTCGGCTTGGGCTGGGTCTGAACGGCCATGCAGGCATTCTTTATCAGTGCGCTGCGGCTTTGCTGCACACTGCCTGAAAGTTTTCTGAGTGCCGTCCGCTCAGGCGGCCAGGCGGTAGCCGGACACGCCGAGGGACGCCTGAGCGGCGCGGGCGAGCATCCGCCGGTCTGCCTCGGGTGCCGGGCGTAGTGCCGGCGCGGTCACCAACGTGACAGTCAACGAGCGGAGCGCGGCCACTCGACGTACCGAATCCCAGAGCGTGTCCTCGCCGATGTAGGCCGCCGCGGTGGAGTCGTAGCAGATCGAGGCCGGCACCACCGGAGCACCCGCGTCGATCGCCGCCTGGAACAGCGCCGGCCGGAAACGGCCCTGGTTGACCCCGCAGAACGTGGTGCCCTCCGGGAACGCCGCCACCGTCCGACCGGACCGCAGCGCCGCGGCCACCTCGGCGACCGTGGCGGGCAGCGACTTCGGCCGGGTCCGGTCGATGAAGATCGCGCCGGACAGCCCGGCCAGCGAGCCGATCGCCGGCCACCGGCCGACCTCACCCTTCGACACCAGCCGCACCGGCGCCGTCGCGGTCAGGACCAGGATGTCCAGCCAGGAGACGTGGTTGGCGACCAGCAGGCTGCCGGGCCGCAGCGTCGGGCCGCGCCGGGCCACCCGGACCCCGAGAACCGCGAGCATCGTGCGGGCCAGGGTCCGCAGCGCGAGACCACGCATCAGCGGCACCAGCAGAAAACCACCGAGGAGTACGCCGGTGAGCGCGATCATGCGCACCAGGACGGTACCGCGGGCCGCGAGCCGGTCCACACCGTCCCGGCACTGATCGCCGCAGCCGGAAACGGGCACCCAGATCATCGGACCGCTCCCAGGAAGTGGCGCCGGTAGCGCGGGTCCATCCGGTCCATCGAGAACAGCACGTAGAAGTCCGCGCAGTTGAAGTCCGGGTCGTAGGCGGGCTGGCCGCAGATCCAGCTACCCAGCCGCAGGTAGCCCTTGAGCAGCGCGGGCGGCTGCGTCCGCGGGTCGCCGACCAGATCGGTCTCGGCCAGCCAGTTGCGGCGCGGGGTGACCCGCAGCGCGGGCGGCGCGAGGTGCTTGGACTGCACCCGGGCCCAAACCCCGGCCGCTGTCGCGCCGCCGTCGTCCAGCGGCACCGACGCGCAGCCGGCGAGCCAGCGCAGGTTGTTGAGGTGCATGTAACGCGCGAGCCCGGCCCAGATCAGGTTGACCGCGGCGCCGGAGCGGTGATCGGGGTGCACACACGCGCGGCCGGTCTCGACCAGCTGGTCACGCAGCGGGCGCAGGCGGCTCAGGTCGAACTCGCCGTCGCCGTAGCGGCGTCCGGCGCGCTCAGCGGCCTTGGGGGGAAGCATCCGGTAGGTTCCGACCACGGCACCGGTCGCGTCGTCGCGCACGATCAGGTGGTCGCAGTACTCATCGAACTCGTCGACGTCCCGGCCGTCGATCGCACCGGGGAGGTGGGCGCCCAGTTCGCCCGCGAAAACGTCGTGCCGCAGACGCTGCGCGGCGGCGACCTGGCTCTGGTCATCGGCGATGAGCAGGGTGTAGCCGCTGGTGCCGGTTTCGGCAGCGGCGGTCAGGAGTACGGCCATGTCATCTGTGTAAGCGTGACACCTGCCGATGGAATGTCGGCTCTGGTGGGGATTCATGTCCGCTGAATGAACGGCTTGCGCCGCCTGATTTGCGGTCTACTCGACGGGGCCACGCGGTTGGCGGATACCGAGTACCTTGACCGTCTGATCTACCGAAGGGAGTCCTCGTCGATGAGCCGGCCGGGGACCGACGAAATCGTCGTGGAACACCTCACCAAGCAATACAAGCGGCTGCGCGCCGTGGACGACCTGTCGTTCCGCGTGCGCCCGGGCCGGGTCACCGGCTTCCTCGGGCCGAACGGCGCGGGCAAGACGACCACCCTGCGCATGCTGCTCGGCCTGGTCACGCCGACCGCCGGCACGGCGACCTTCGGCGGGCAGCGGTATGCCGACCTGCCCGCGCCGACCCGACTGGTCGGCGCGGTGCTGGAGGCGTCCAGCGCGCACCGCGGCCGCTCCGGGCGCAACCACCTGCGGATGATCTGCCACGCGGCCGGCCTGCCGGAGAGGCGCGCCGACGAGGTGCTGGCACTGGTCGGGCTGACCCCGGCGGCGACCCGGAAGTTCAAGGGCTACTCGCTCGGCATGAAGCAGCGGCTCGGCATCGCCGCCGCGATGCTCGGCGACCCGCGCGTGCTGATCCTGGACGAGCCGGCCAACGGTCTCGACCCGGAGGGCATCCGCTGGATGCGCGACCTGCTCAAGACGCTCGCCGGCGAGGGTCGCACGGTGCTGGTCTCCAGCCACCTGCTCGGCGAGATGCAGCTGCTCGCCGACGACGTGGTGATCGTCGCGGCCGGCAAGCTGGTGCAGCAGGGCCCGGTACAGACCGTGCTCGGCTCGAACGGCGGAGCCCGGGTGCGGGTGCGCACCCCGCAACCGGCCGAGCTGACCGCCGCCCTCGATCCGCTCAACGCGACCGCCACCCCGCAGCCGGACGGGTCGTTGCTGGTCAGCGGCGCCGAACCGGCCGCGATCGGGCACGCCGCGTTCACCGCCTCGGTCGAGCTGCACGAGCTCACCGCCGAGCGGCAGGACCTGGAACAGGTCTTCCTGCAACTGACGGCCGGAAAGGCGGGCATCCGATGAACCTCGTCAAGGCCGAGTTGTTCAAGATCCGTACGACGTCGCTCTGGTGGATCCTGGCGATCGTGCTGCTGCCCCTCTACGCCGCCAGTGTGGCGCTCAACTGGGCCGTCGCCGCCAGCCAGACCGGCACCGACGCTTCCGGCGAGGCGGGCGGCGAGCTCACCCGGACCGCGGCCGACCCGGCCCGCACCGCAGCCGAGCTCTACACCAGCGGCCAGTACATGGGTGTGCTGATCGTCCTGTTGCTCTCCGCCATCATCGTGACCAGTGAGTTCTTCCACCTCACCGCGACCTCCACCTTCCTGGTCACGCCGCGCCGCGAGGCGGTCATCCTGGCGAAGTTCGCCGCCGCGGTGATCGTCAGCCTGCTCGTCTGGGCCGCCACCACGCTCCTCAACCTGGCGATCGTGCCGCTGATCCTGAGCTCGCAGAACGTGGGCGCACAGCTCGGCGAGTCGACAGTGTGGCAGGCGGTCGGGCTGAACGCGCTGGCCTTCGTGCTGTGGGCGGTGCTCGGCGTCGGCGCCGGCGTGCTGATCCGCAGCCAGATCGCCGCGACGCTGGTCCTGGCGATCCTCTACACGGTCGGTTCGACGGTCATCCAGGTCCTCTTCGATCTGCTCTCCAACGTCGTGGCGGAGTGGATCGGGAGCCTGCAGGTGCTGATCCCGACGGTCGCCTCACAGCTGATGATCTCCGGAGTTGACCTGCCCGGCGATCCGCCGCGCTACGTGGGCGCCCTGGTCCTGATCGGCTACGCGCTGGTCGGCGGCGTACTCGGCACGGTGCTCACCAAGCACCGGGACATCTCTTAAAACGTTGGTCATCCCACCCACGTGCGGGCGGTGATCACTTCGCTGGGCGTAGCCTTGACTTCCGAATCCTTCCCGTCCCATGTGACGACCCGAGTCGCGTGCTGACAACATGGTGAAAGAGGCGAACACGGAAGTGTCGACCCAGCAGACTTCGCATGAGAACCCGCTCGCGGACTTCGGCCCCAACGAGTGGATCGTCGACGAGATGTACCAGCGGTACCTGGCCGACCCCACCAGCGTCGACCCCGCCTGGCACGACTTCTTCGCCGACTACAAGCCAGCGATGGCCACGGGCTCGATCGTGACGCCCGACGAGGCCAAGGCCGCGAACGCGACCGCCTCGGCGGCGCGGGCCGGCACGGACGCCCCGGCGGCCGCGTCGGTCGCCCCGGTCAAGCCGACGGTTCCCGCCGAACCTGCCGCGAAGCCCGCACCGGTCGCGGAGCCGCCCGCCCCCGCGCCGAAGGCCGCCACCAACGGCAAGGCGCCGGAGGGCGCCAAGGTCACCACGCTCCGGGGCGTCGCCGCGAAGATCGTCCAGAACATGGACGCCTCGCTGGAGGTGCCCACCGCGACGTCGGTGCGCGCGGTGCCCGCCAAGCTGATGGTCGACAACCGCATCGTCATCAACAACCACCTCGCCCGCGGGCGCGGCGGGAAGGTCAGCTTCACCCACCTCATCGGCTGGGCCATGGTGCGGGCGGTCACCAAGCACCCGGAGATGAACAACTCGTTCGCCCAGGTGGGCGGCAAGCCGGCGCTGGTGCAGCCCGAACACGTGAACCTCGGTATCGCGATCGACCTCGCCCGCAAGGACGGCTCCCGATCGCTGGTGGTGCCGTCCATCAAGAACTGCGAGACGATGGACTTCCGGAAGTTCTGGCAGGCGTACGAGGACATCGTCCGGCGCGCCCGCCGCAACGAACTGACGATGGACGACTACGCCGGCACGACGATCTCGCTCACCAACCCGGGCGGCATCGGCACGGTGCACTCCATCCCGCGCCTGATGAACGGGCAGAGTGCGATCATCGGCGTCGGCGCGATGGAATACCCGGCGCCGTACTCCGGCATGTCCGACGAGACCCTGGCCGAGCACGGCGTCAGCAAGGTCACCACGCTGACCAGCACGTACGACCACCGGGTCATCCAGGGCGCGCAGTCCGGCGAGTTCCTCAAGGCGATGCACGAGTTCCTGCTGGGCGAACACGACTTCTACGACGAGATCTTCACCTCGCTGCGGATCCCGTACGAGCCGGTCCGCTGGGTACGCGACGTCGCGCGCACCTCCGAGGGCCAGATCGACAAGGCCGCGCGGGTGGTCGAGCTGATCCACGCGTACCGGGTGCGTGGCCACCTGATGGCCGACACCGACCCGCTCGAGTTCGAGATCCGCCGCCACCCCGACCTGGACGTGCTCCAGCACGGGCTGACGCTGTGGGATCTGGACCGCACGTTCCCGGTCGGCGGGTTCGCCGGCAAGCAGAAGCTGAAGCTGCGCGAGGTCCTCGGCGTCCTGCGGGACACCTACTGCCGCCGCGTCGGTATCGAGTACATGCACATCCAGGGCCCCGAGGAGCGGCGCTGGATCCAGGACCGAATCGAAATCAAGTACGCCAAGCCGGATTCCGAGGAGCAGAAGCACGTCCTCAACCGGCTGAACGCGGCCGAGGCGTTCGAGACGTTCCTGCAGACCAAGTTCGTCGGGCAGAAGCGCTTCTCGCTGGAGGGTGCCGAGTCGCTCATCCCGCTGCTCGACGAGATCCTCAAGGCCTCCGCGGAGGACGGCCTCGACGAGATGGTCATCGGCATGGCCCACCGCGGCCGGCTCAACGTGCTGGCGAACATCGTCGGGAAGCCGTACGAGAAGATCTTCAATGAGTTCGAGGGTCAGATGGACCCGAAATCGGCGCACGGCTCCGGCGACGTGAAATACCACCTGGGCCAGACCGGGAAGTACACGACGCCGGACGGCGAGCACTCGTCGACCGTCAGCGTGGTGGCCAACCCGTCCCACCTGGAGGCTGTCGACCCGGTGCTGGAGGGCATCGTCCGGGCCAAGCAGGACCGCCTCGACCTCGGCCTGCACGGCTACACGGTGCTGCCCGTACTGGTGCACGGCGACGCCGCCTTCGCCGGCCAGGGCGTGGTGGCCGAGACGCTCAACCTCTCCCAGCTGCGCGGGTACCGCACCGGTGGCACCGTGCACGTGGTGGTCAACAACCAGGTCGGCTTCACCACCGCCCCGGAGTACAGCCGGTCCTCTCTCTACTCGACCGACGTGGCCCGGATGATCCAGGCGCCGATCTTCCACGTGAACGGCGACGACCCCGAAGCCGTCGTGCGGGTCGCCAAGCTGGCTTTCGAATATCGCCAGGCGTTCAACAAGGACGTCGTCATCGACCTGGTCTGCTACCGCCGTCGCGGGCACAACGAGGGCGACGACCCGTCGATGACCAATCCTCGGATGTACCAGATCATCGACACCAAGCGCTCGGTCCGGAAGCTCTACACCGAGGAGCTGATCGGCCGCGGCGACATCACCGTGGACGACGCCCAGGAGCAGCTGCGCGACTACCAGTCCCAGCTCGAACAGGTCTTCAAGGCAACCAAGGAAGCGGCCGGCACCCCGCCGCGGCCGCGGGTCATCGCGGAAGAGCCGGAGCCGGAGGTGGAGACCGCGGTCGACGCCGCTGTGGTGCGCGCGGTCGGCCAGGCGCACGTCGAGCTACCCGAGGGCTTCACCCCGCACAAGCGCGTCCAGCAGCTGCTGGACCGCCGGGCCAAGATGTCCACCGACGGCGGCATCGACTGGGGCTTCGGCGAGCTGATCGCGTTCGGTTCGCTGCTCAACCAGGGCGTCACGGTCCGGCTCGCCGGCCAGGACTCGCGCCGCGGCACGTTCACCTCGCGGCACGCCGCCATCGTGGACTCCCGGACCGGCAAGGACCACCTGCCGCTCTCCACCATGGCCACCGGCAACGCCCGGTTCTTCGCGCACGACTCGCTGCTCAGCGAGTACGCGGCGATGGGCTTCGAATACGGCTACTCGGTGGAGAACCCGGACGCCCTGGTGCTCTGGGAGGCGCAGTTCGGTGACTTCGTCAACGGCGCGCAGTCGATCGTGGACGAGTTCATCTCCTCCGGCGAGGTGAAGTGGGGCCAGCAGTCGTCGCTGGTGCTGCTCCTCCCGCACGGCCAGGAGGGACAGGGACCGGACCACTCGTCCGGCCGCCCCGAGCGGTTCCTGCAGCTCTGCGCGCAGGACAACATGCGGGTGGCCAACCCGACCACCCCGGCGAACTACTTCCACCTGCTGCGCCGCCAGGCCCTGTCCAGCAAGCGCAAGCCGCTGGTGGTGTTCTCGCCGAAGTCGCTGCTGCGGCACAAGCTGGCGGTCTCGCAGGTGGCCGACTTCACCGAGGGCACGTTCCAGCCGGTGATCGGCGACGCCGGGGTGAACGGCACTCCGCTGGCGAACAGTTCGGTGCGGCGGGTGCTGCTCTGTTCGGGCAAGCTCTACTACGACCTGTTCCAGGCCCGGGCCGAGCGGGGCGTCACGGACACCGCGATCGTCCGGATGGAGCAGATCTACCCGCTGCCGGTGGCGGAGCTGAAGGCGGTACTCGGCCAGTTCCCGAACGCCGAGGACTTCGCCTGGGTCCAGGAGGAGCCGGCCAACCAAGGGGCCTGGTCGTTCGTGGCCCTCAACCTGCTGGAGCACCTGGAAGGCGTACGGCTGCGGCGAATCTCTCGCCCGGCGGCGGCGGCACCGGCGGTGGGCTCGGCGAAGATGCACGACGCCGAGCAGACCGCCCTGATCGAGGCGGCCCTGCCCCGGCCATAGGTCCATCTGGTAGAAGGGGCGCCCCCGGTGGGCGCCCTTTTTCCGCTTTTGTTGGGACAACTGTGTACTTCACTGACCGTGGCATCGAGGAGCTGGTCGCGGTGGGTTGGGGTCACTTACGGTGGGACGGTTGGGGCTGGGCGGTCCGCGACCGTGGATTATGGAGATCGCCGACACCAGCTGGCCGCCCACCCGCGGGCCCCGGGCCCAATTTGCAGAAAATGGGGCCTGCGTCTTGCCTTGATCGAGGCGGCCCTGCCCCCGCCCTTAGGGCATCTGTTCGAGGTGGCCCTGCCCGCCCTTAAGGCATCTGTTAGAAAAAGGGGCGCCCCTGGTGGGCGGCCCGTTCCGTTCCTGTTGGGAGAACCGTGTACTTCACTGACCGTGGCATCGAGGAGCTGGTCGAGCGGCGCGGCGAGGAGTCCGTCACGCTGGAGTGGATCGGCGAGCAGCTGCGCACCTTCGTCGATCAGAACCCGGAGTTCGAGACGCCGATCGAGCGCTTCGCGGTGTTCCTGGCCCGCGGCGACGAGGACGATGAGGAATAGGCTCGCCGATTCGCGGCCGGTGCGGCGGGTCGAGCGCGACCCGGCCGCCGAGATAGACGACACCGCCTGGTGGGCGCGGATCCCGGCCGTCGCGGCCGTGCTCGAGCACGGGTTCAACCTCCCCGCCGGGGTGACCTTCCTGGTCGGCGAGAACGGGTCCGGCAAGTCCACGCTGGTCGAAGGGCTCGCCGGGGTGCTTGGGCTGAACCCGGAGGGCGGATCGCGGCTGGCCATGCATGCCACCCGGGTCACCGAGTCGCCGCTGGCTGCCGCGCTGCGGGTCATCCGGACGCCGGGGCGGGCCAACGCGTACTTCCTGCGGGCCGAGACCACCCACGGCTTGTACACCTACCTCGAAGAGCTACCCGATCTCCCCAGCCAGAAAAATCCCGACCGCGACCTGCATGATCGCAGCCACGGCGAGGGGTTTCTGGCCCTCCTCGAGCGTAAGTTCCAGGGGTACGGGATCTATCTGATGGACGAGCCGGAGGCGCCGCTCTCGTTCACCTCCACGCTGGGGTTGCTGGCCCGGCTGGACGATCTGCGCGCCGAGGGAGCCCAGGTGGTCGTCGCCACTCATTCGCCGGTGCTGACCGCACTGCCGGACGCGACAATCCTCGAGCTCGGCCCGCACGGCATCCGCCGGGCCGACTGGGCCGAGCTGGAGATCGTCGGCAACTGGCGGCGCTTCCTCAATGCGCCCGGCGCTTATCTGCGACCACTATTGGGTTATCCACAGGCAGACCTTCGGCCCGGCGCGGACTGACGCCGGCCGGTAGGTTGAGCACGTGGCACGAAGCGTTTATGTGGCGGGGCTTGGGCCTAGCGTCGGCAAGGGCACGGTTGCGCTCGGGCTGGTTGAGCTGCTCTCCCGGCAGGTCGCCCGGATCGGGGTGTTCCGCCCGCTGGTGGCCGGCAACGGCGACGACCCGCTGCTCACCCTGCTCACCAAGCGCTACCCGACGGTCGTCCCCTCCGCCGACGCGTTCGGGGTCACCACCGCGGAGGCGTCCGCGCTGGTCGCCGACGGCAAGTGGGAAGAGTTGATCTCACGCATCGTCGAGCGCTACCGCGAGATCGAGCGGCAGTGCGCCTCGATCGTGGTGGTGGGCAGCGACTTCGCCGCCGGCGCCGCCGAGGGGCATGACGAGATGCCCCGCGAGTTGGCCTTCAACGCCCGGCTGGCCACCGAGTTCGGCAGCGTGGTGCTGCCGGTGATCAGCGGGGAGGGCCGCACGGCCGAGTCGCTGGTGGCTGCGGCCCGCAGTGCGTACCACTCGTTTGTCGATCTTGACGGCACCGTGCTGGCGGTGATCGCCAACCGGGTGCCGACCGGCATCGGCCCGTTGCCCGACGCCGGCCTGCCGGTCCCACTCTGGACGATTCCCGAGGTCGCCGCGGTGGCCGCGCCCACCGTCGCCGAGGTGGCCGCCGCGCTGGAGGCCACCGTCGTCGGCGGTGCGCTCGAGCGCGACGTGCTCGACTACGTGGTCGGCGCGGCCCACGTGCCGGCCGTGCTCGATCACCTGACCGACGGCGCCCTGCTGATCACCCCGGGCGACCGGTCCGACCTGCTGGTCGCCGCGAGCGCCGCGCACGCGGCCGGCACCGTCACGCTCGCCGGTCTGGTGCTGACCCTCGGCGAGTTTCCCGACCCGCGGGTGGTGCGGGTGATCGAGCAGCTGAACACTGGGCTGGCGATGCTGGTCGTCCCGACCGACAGCTATCACACCATCGCCGCCGCCAGCCGGATCCATTCCCGGCTCAGCGCCGGCACCCCGCGCAAGGTCGAGGCGGCGCTCGGCGCGTTCGAGGAGAGTGTGGACACCGCCGAGCTCAGCCGCCTGCTCGACGTGGCCCGGTCGAGTCGGGTGACCCCGCTGATGTTCGAAAACGATCTGATCGAGCGGGCCCGCTCCGAGCGACGGCATCTGGTGCTCCCCGAGGGCACCGACGACCGGATCCTGCGGGCCACCGAGACCCTGCTCCGGCG
>DASWMR010000657.1:0-4803 GCA_036399635.1 Actinoplanes sp.
GGAGGGGGTCGACGTCGACGAGGAGGGCATCCGGGTCGACGCGCTGACCCAGGACGTCGCGGTGCTCACCCCGGCGCACCAGTTCCCGACCGGGGTGGTGCTCAGCCCGGCCCGGCGGCGCGCGCTGCTCGGCTGGGCGGCCGGCGGCGGCCTGATCGTCGAGGACGACTACGACGCCGAGTACCGCTATGACCGGGCGCCGGTGGCCGCGGTGCAGGGTTCGGCGCCGGACCGGGTGGCGTACGCCGGAAGCGTCTCCAAGTCGCTGGCGCCGGGCGTGCGGCTCGGCTGGCTGATCGCGCCGCGCCGGATGCAGCCCGCGCTGCTGGCCGCGAAGCACGCCAGCGACCTCGGCAACCCGGCGCTCCCGCAGCTGGTGTTGGCCCGGCTGCTGGCCTCCGGCGTCTACGAACGGCACCTGCGGCAGGTGCGGATCCGGCAGCGCCGCCGACGGGACGCGCTGCTCGCCGGGCTGCGCGCGTACCTGCCGCAGGCTCGGGTCACCGGGGTCGCGGCCGGCCTACACCTCTTGATCATGATGCCGGCCGGAACGGACGACGTGCTCTTGGCGCGGCGGGCCGCGCGTACCGGCGTACTCGTGCATCCGCTGTCGTGGCACCGCCTGAAACCCGGCCCACCCGGCCTTGTCCTCGGTTATGCGGCGCATGCACCGGACCGGCTTGCCGAGGCCGCGTCGCGGCTGGGCCGTGCGCTCAGACCTCCGTCACAAAGTCGATCAGGCGTTCCATCGAGTTGATCAGCGGCGTTTCCACGTCCTTGTAGCTGTGCACCGAGCGCAGGATGCGCCGCCACATGTCGGCCGGCTCGCGCACGCCGAGCGCTTCGCAGACACCCTCCTTCCACGGGCGGCCCGGCGGAATCACCGGCCAGGCCCGGATGCCCACCCGCTCCGGCTTCACCGCCTGCCAGACGTCGATGTAGGGATGCCCGGTGACCAGCACATTCCGGTCGGTCACCGCGGCCACGATGCGGCTCTCCTTGGAGCCCGGCACGAGATGGTCGACGAGCACCCCCAGCCGGCGCCGAGGCCCGGGGCCGAACCCGGCGACCGCACCGGCGAGATCGTCGATGCCGTCCAGCGGCTCCACCACCACGCCCTCGATCCGCAGGTCGTCACCCCAGATCCGCTCGACCAGGGCGGCGTCGTGGATGCCCTCCACCCAGATCCGGCTGGCCTTGGCGACCTGGGCCCGGACGCCGTCCACCGCGACCGAGCCGGACGCCGTGGTCTGCCGCTGCGGCTGCGCGGGTGCCACGGCCGGCCGACGCAGCGTCACCGCCTTGCCGTCGAGCAGGAACCCGGCCGGCGTCAACGGGAAGTTGCGCCGCTTGCCGTGCCGGTCCTCCAGCACCACCGCACCCAGCTCGAAGCCGACCACCGCGCCGCAGAAGCCGGAGTCCACATCCTCGACCACCAGGTCCCGCTCGGCGTCCACCTCGGGCACCACCCGGCGGCGTCGCCAGTCACTCTTCAGCACGTCCTCCCCATACATGCAACGCACCGTAGCCCGTGGGTAGGGACACGCCCTTTCTGACGCTCCGACCGAGACAAGCTTCCCGGACGGCACGTACCCTTGCTCGCATGTCCCCCGCAGCTGATGCGGCCACTCGCACCGCGCGGCGCTCGACCCGCTTCGTGGCCTGGGTGCGCGCCTGGCGCGCCGGCCTGGTGCCCTTCGACGAGCTGGCCGACGAGATCGCCCGTGACGAGGAGCACCTGGTCGCCGACGCCCCGGGCACCTGGACGGACGTGCCGCTGCCGCACGGCCTGCCCATCTTCGCCAAGGTGCACCCCGACGACATCCGGCTCGTGCTGCCGGCCCCCGGCGACCCGCGCGGCCTGCCCGGCCCGGGCGAGCTGACCGGCGCCGCGCTGGCCGCCGGCGAGGCGGTGATGACCCCCGACTTCGGTGTGGTCCCCCAGGTCCGGCGGCACACCTCCGGGTCCGGGGTGGAGTTCGAGACGGTGCTGTGGCGGGTGTTCCCGGTGCCCGACTTCAAACCGGTCTTCCAAATGGGCGCCGCCGAGGCCGAGGGCGAGCTGACCCACGCGCTGGGCGAGGCCACCGCCCAACTGACCAAGCTCGACGTGGCGCAGTGGAAACCGGAGTTGGCCGGCGCGCTGCAGGCACTGCGCCGCCCGGAGAGCACCGCCACCCTGCCGGTCGGCTTCGACCCCCGGGCCCGCCGCCTGTTCGCCCGGGCCAGCGTCCTCGACCAGGTGCTGGCCCTGGCCGAGACGAACGCTCCGGGCGGCGCCATCAACGGTTACGAGGCGCAGCAGCGCGACGCGGCGCTGCGCCCGCTGACCACGGCCTGCCGACAGGCGCTGGTCGCCGCCTGCAACTCGCCGCTGCATGCCTGACCTCTACGCGCACTGCACGTTCTGCGGTGCCCGGTTCACCCACGACCAGCCGTGGCCACGTCGCTGCGCGGCCTGCGGCGAGACCAGCTACCGCAACCCGTCGCCGGTGGCGGTCGCGGTGCAACCGATTGGCGACGGCCTGCTGGTGGTGCGGCGCGGCACCCCGCCGGCCCGGGAGCGCCTCGCCCTGCCGGGCGGGTTCGTCGAGGTCGGTGAGGCCTGGCAGGCGGCGGCGACGCGCGAGCTCTTCGAGGAGACCGGCCTGCGATCAGACCCCGAGGCGGTACGCCTTTACGACACGGTTAGCGCCCCCGACGGCACCTTGCTCGTGTTCGGACTACTGCCGCCCCTGCCCGACGCCGCCCCGATCCCGGCGTCCGAGCCGAACGCGGAGTCACTGGGCTGGCAGATCCTCCCCGGCCCGGCCGAGCTGGGCTTCAGCATCCACACGGCGGTGGCCGCCCGCTGGTTCGCCAGCCGTTAGCCGGTGGGTCGCCCTCGACAGTCCTGACCGGGCCCCGGCGTCACCCGTCGACTACGTGGACGGTGGTGCCCGGGACGACATTGTCCAACAGGGTGCGCTGGGCCGTGGCGGGCATGCGGATGCAGCCGTTGGAGACACTGCGGCCGAACGCCGACTGGTGGGACCAGCCGTGGATCCCGGTGTGCGCGCCGCGTAGCCCGGCGGCCAGTGCGGCGCGGTCCTCCGGGACGGCGGCCAGCACCAGCGCGTCCAGCCCGGCGTACACGTCGCCGTGGGTTCCGGTGCGGCCCAGCACGAAGGTGCGGCCCAGCGGCGTCGGGGTCTGCGCCGCACCGACCGCGACGGTCCACCTCTGGAGCGGGCGACCGTCTCGCAGCCAGGTCAGCTGGTGTTGCCGGCGGGACACGACAAGCTGGTCACGCAACGCGCGCGGCACCCACCCACTGGTCGGCAACCAGCCGATCCGCCGGTTCGCCGAGGGCATCAGCACCGCGACCCAGCCGGTGCGCCGCGCCACGATCGGGACGACGACCGGAAGCCCGCTGATCGACCGGGGCAGGAACGCCCGGGGCCGACCGCCGGCCGAGTCGTAGACGGCGAGTTTCCGCTCCGGGTGCAGCCCTTCGGTGACCGGCCCGACGGATGCCGGCGCGTGATCGGCCGGAAACCCACCCGGTATCCCCTGATAGTCGATCGTCGGCAGACCCGCCGGTGCGGGCACGGCGACCGGCGGCGGCTCCGGAGCGACGGGCGCCGGTGCGGAGGCGGGGCTGAGCGCGGCGGCGCTCGATCGCGTGGCCGGCACGTCTTCCGGGCGGTCGGCGGCCCCCACGCGGGCCACGCCGGCGAGGACGATCAGAAGCAGGCACCCGGACACCGCCCGGCGCGAGCCGACAAGACGCGCCACGGCTCACACCTTAAGCCCCCAGAAGGAGCTTTTCCGACATTTCCCCCTGCCGAGTCAGATCTCGTCGATCAGGTCGGCTACCGAGTTGACGATGCGGGACGGGCGGTACGGGTAGCGCTCGATCTCGGCGCGGGTGCTGATGCCGGTCAGGACCAGGATGGTCTCCAGACCCGCCTCCAGGCCGCACAGCACGTCGGTGTCCATCCGGTCGCCGATCATTGCGGTGCTCTCGCTGTGCGCCTCGATGGTGTTCAGCGCGGAACGCATCATCATCGGGTTGGGCTTGCCGACGAAGTACGGGGCCACCCCGGTCGCCTTGGAGATCATCGCGGCCACCGAGCCGGCCGCCGGTAGGGCACCCTCGTTGGACGGGCCGGTCGCGTCCGGATTGGTGCAGATGAACTTCGCACCGCCGTCGATCAGGCGGATGGCCTTGGTGATCGCCTCGAAGCTGTAGGTGCGGGTCTCGCCGAGCACCACGTAGTCGGGATCGAATTCGGTCAGGATGTAGCCCGACGCGTGCATGGCCGTGGTCAGTCCGGCCTCGCCGATCACGTAGGCCGTGCCGCCCGGGCGCTGGTCGGCGAGGAACTGCGCGGTGGCCAACGCGGCCGTCCAGATCGACCGTTCGGGCACCTCGATGCCGATCCGGTGCAGCCTCGCCTGCAGGTCGCGCGGGGTGTAGATGGAGTTGTTCGTCAGAATGAGGAACGGCTTGCCGGACGTTTTCATCCGGTCGACGAACTCGGGCGCGCCCGGAACGGGCACACCCTCGTGGACGAGCACGCCGTCCATGTCGGTGAGCCAGCTCTCGATGGCCTTACGCTCCGGCATCATGCTCCTCGTCGCTGTGGGGGTGGGCAGCAGTCGATCGGGCAGGCGTCCCAGACCGGCAGCGTACCGAGCCGTCGTCGGGGCAGCTCCGCGGTCCGCTCCTGGACCAGCTCGCGCACCATCGCGACGAAGCGCGGGTCGGTGCCGGGGGTGCCCGCACGGGCGTAGCCCAGGCCGAGCTTCTGGGCGGTC
>DASWMR010000658.1:0-3004 GCA_036399635.1 Actinoplanes sp.
CCTGGGCCACGCCGCAGCCCCTCGTGATCCACCAGACCGGCCCTAAGGTGTCCGGTGGGCTTTCATAACCCGCGGATGTCCTGGTCCGATCTGGAGCGCACACTGTCCGGCCCGAAAGCGCCGGCGGGGAAGCGGATCGACACCGGTGACAAGCGGCATCTGCACCCGGTCGTCGACCCGCTGGCGGTGGACGGGGACGGCGGCGACTCACCCGCCTGGAGCCGCAAACGGCAGCCCTACTCCGCGCCTGCCCTGGTGCGCCGGGAACGGACCACCCGGTACGCGGAACTGCACTGCCACACGAATTTCAGCTTCCTCGACGGGGCCAGTCACCCGGAGGAGCTCGCCGAGGAGGCGGCCCGGCTGGGGCTGGACGCGCTGGCCGTCACCGACCACGACGGCTTCTACGGCGTGGTCCGTTTCTCCCAGGCGGCCCGCGAGCTCGGCCTCCCGACGATCTTCGGCGCGGAGCTCTCCCTCGGTCTGCCGAAGCCGCAGAACGGTGAGCCCGATCCGGTGGGACACCACCTGCTCGCTCTAGCGCATGGGCACGAGGGGTACGCCCGGCTGGCCCGGGTCGTCTCACGCGGCCAGCTCGCCGGCGGGGAGAAGGGCAAGCCCGACTACGGCGACCTGGAGAAGATCGCCGCCGAGCTGCGCGACCACGTCCTGGTCCTGACCGGCTGCCGGAAGGGGAGTGTGCCGCGGGCGCTGGCCACCGGCGGGATCGAGGCTGCCGCGGCCGAGCTGGACAGGCTGGTCGCCCTGTTCGGTCGGCCGAACGTGGCGGTGGAGCTGACCGCGCACGGCGACCCCTACGACGACGACCGCAACGATGCGCTGCACGAGCTGGCCGGCAGCCGACGCCTCGAGGTGGTCGCCACCAACAACGTGCACTACGCGACCCCGGCCCGGCGCCGGCTCGCCACCGCGCTGGCCGCTGTCCGGGCCCGGCGCAGCCTGGACGAGATCGACGGCTGGCTGCCCGCGGCCGGCACCGCCCACCTGCGCAGCGGTGCGGAGATGGCGCGTCGATTCGCCGCCTATCCGGGTGCGGTGGAGGCGGCCGCGATGTTCGGCGAGGATCTGGCGTTCGACCTGCAGCTGGTGGCGCCGAAGCTGCCGGACTTCCCGATTCCGGAAGCGGGACACACCGAGATGAGCTGGCTGCGCGAGCTGACCATGCGCGGCGCCCGGGACCGGTACGGTCCGCCGGAGGGGCATCCGGAGGCTTACAAGCAGATCGAGTACGAGTTGCGGATGATCGACGAGCTGGGCTTTCCCGGCTACTTCCTGGTCGTCTGGGACATCGTCGAGTTCTGCCGGTTGCAGGGTATCTACGCCCAGGGGCGGGGTTCGGCGGCGAACTCGGCGGTCTGCTATGCCCTGCGCATCACCAATGTGGACGCGGTCGCGCACCACCTGCTGTTCGAGCGGTTCCTCGCGCCGGAGCGGGACGGGCCGCCGGACATCGACGTGGACATCGAGTCGGACCGGCGGGAGGAGGTCATCCAGCACGTCTACAAGTTGCACGGCCGGGAGCACACCGCCCAGGTGGCGAACGTCATCTCGTACCGGCCGCGGTCCGCGGTGCGGGACATGGCGAAGGCGTTCGGCTTCTCGCCCGGCCAGCAGGACGCGTGGAGCAAGCAGATCGACCGGTGGGGGAGTATCGCGACCCTCGACGTCGAGGACATCCCGGCCCAGGTGGTGGCGTTCGCGAACGAGGTGCAGAACTTCCCCCGGCACCTGGGCATCCACTCCGGCGGCATGGTGATCTGCGACCGGCCGATCATCGAGGTGTGCCCGGTCGAGTGGGGGCGGATGCCTGGCCGCACCGTGTTGCAGTGGGACAAGGACGACTGCGCGGCGGTCGAGCTGGTCAAGTTCGACCTGTTGGGACTCGGCATGCTCTCCGCGCTGCGGTACGCGTACGAAATGATCCAATCTGATTTGGACATCGGGAACATGGACCTCACCGACGCCGAGGTCTACCAGATGCTGTGCCGGGCCGACTCGGTCGGGGTGTTCCAGGTGGAGAGCCGCGCCCAGATGGCGACGTTGCCGCGACTCAAGCCGAACTGCTTCTACGACCTGGTGGTCGAGGTGGCGTTGATCCGGCCGGGCCCGATCCAGGGCGGCTCGGTGCACCCGTTCATCCGGCGCAAGAACGGACTCGAGGAGATCACCTATCCGCATCCGCTGATGCGCAACGCGCTGGAGAAGACGCTCGGCGTCCCGCTCTTCCAGGAGCAGCTCATGCAGTTGGCGATCGATGTGGCCGGCTTCGACCCGGCCGAGGCCGACCAGCTGCGCCGGGCGATGGGCGCAAAACGGTCGGTGTCGAAGATGGAGCGGATCAAGGATCGGCTCTACCGCGGGATGGCCGAGCGGGGGATCACCGGCGAGCTGGCCGACGACCTCTTCGGTAAACTCTCCGCGTTCGCCAGTTACGGCTTCCCGGAGAGCCACGCGATGAGCTTCGCCTACCTGGTGTACGCGAGTGCCTGGCTCAAGCGCTATCACCCGGCCGCGTTCTGTGCCGCCCTGCTCAACGCGCAGCCGATGGGCTTCTACTCGCCGCAGTCGCTGGTCGACGACGCCCGCCGGCACGGTGTCGAGGTGCGCCGGCCGGACATCAACCTCAGCAACGCCAAGGCCACCCTGGAATCCACCGCGAAGACCCGGTGGGGGGCGTTGCGCGGGGAGCCGCCGCACGCCTGGGGGCTGGGTGGTCCGGCGGTGCGGCAAGGACTTTCCAGCATTCGTACGCTGGGTGCGGAGCTGGCCGAGCGCATCGAGACCGAACGGCGCGATCACGGGGCGTACACCGCAATGACCGACCTGTCCCGGCGTACCGGATGCTCCGCCGCCCAGCTGGAGGCTCTCGCCACCGCCGACGCCTTCGCGGGTTTCGGTCTTTCCCGCCGGGAGGCACTCTGGGCCGCCGGGGCCGCCGCGCAGGACCGGCCGGGCCGCCTGCCTCAGACGGCGACCGGGACCG
>DASWMR010000659.1:0-10194 GCA_036399635.1 Actinoplanes sp.
GACTCGTCGAAGGCCCGCTCGACGAGGGCCACGACCCGGCCGACCGCCTGCTCCGCCTGCCGACCGGATGCGCGGACGTCGAGGTCGTGTCCCTGGACGGCGCCGAGCGTCGCCACCCGCGACAGGCTGGCGGCCGACACCCACGGCGAGCCGGTGGTGCGGTTGCGGATCTCGACCCGCGCGTCGAGCGCCCGGGCCGCACCGACCAGCCGGGCCGCCGGCCGGGCGTGCAGACCGAGCCGGTTGGTCACCCGCACGGTGGTCGCCGGCCCGGCCGGCGGGCCCGGCTCGGCGGCCGGCGCGGCCGCGACCGCGGGTCCGAGCTGGGACTCCTTGCCGGCCAGCGCGGCGGACGCCTCGGCGGCGACCTCGTCGCGACCGGCGCCGCCGGCGGCCGCGACGGCGGCGGCGACCAGGCCCTCGACCAGCGGGGCCGGGCAGAGCACCACCCGGGCGCGTAGGTCGTCGTCGTCGAGCAGGTCGAGGGCGAGCTCGGTGGAGAGGATGGCGCTGCCCAAGTCCATCAGCACCACCACGCCGGCGCCGCGGTCGGCGGCGGTCACCGCGTCCGCGATGGCCACCGCGTCGGTGCCGAACGTGGTCTCGTCCAGCCCGGCGGCGATCTTGATCGGCACCGGGTCACCGTGCACCATCTCGGCCGCCAGGGCCACCGCCGCGCCGGCCAGCGCGCGGCTGTGGCTGACCACCACCAAGCCCACCACTGAGCCCACCACTGAGCCCTCCACCGGCGTCAGGTCCTGTCGGCCAGGGCGGTCGCGGCCGCGGTGAGCAGCAGGGTCACCGAGGTCGCGCCCGGGTCCTGGTGCCCGGCGCTGCGCTCACCCAGATAGCTGGCCCGGCCCTTGCGGGCGACCAGCGGGATCGTCGCCGCCCGGCCTTGCTCGGCGGCGCGCACGGTGGCGGCCAGGGCCTCGGGCAAATGCCGGCCGGCGGCGAGCGCGGCGTCCAACGCGTCCACCGCCGGGGCGAGCGCGTCGACCATCGTCTTGTCGCCGGGTGCGGCCTTGCCGCGGGCCACCACCCCGTCCAGCCCGGCGCGCAGCACCTTGGCGAGTGCCGGCGGGTCGAGCGCGCCGGTGTCCCCGGCCGCGGCCGCCATCCGCAGGAATGCCGTCCCGTACAGCGGGCCGCTGGCGCCGCCGACCGTGCTGACCAGCGTCATCCCGGTGCGCTTGAGCACCGCCGACGGCGTTTCCGGGTGCTCGGCGTCGAGCATGGCGAGCACCGCGGTCATGCCCCGGTCCATATTCGCGCCGTGGTCGGCGTCGCCGATCGCCGAGTCGAGCTCGGTCAGCGCGGCCTTCTCGGCCGCCACGAGGCGGGCGAACTCGCGCACCCAGGCGGTCAGGGCCGCGGCGTCCGCGGTCACCAGCGCAGCGCCGGGGTACGCACCGGCGCGTCCCACAGCCGCAGGATCTCCTCGTCGGCCCGCAGCAGGGTCACCGAGCAGCCGGCCATGTCGAGGCTGGTGATGTACGGGCCGACCAGCGAGCGGGCGATCGGCACGCCGGCCTTGGCCAGAATCGCCGCGACCTCGCCGTACATCAGGTAGAGCTCGATCAGCGGGGTCGCGCCCATCCCGTTGACGAAGGCGATCACGCCGTCCCCGCCGCCGAACTCGTGGTCGCTGAGGATCGGGCCGAGGAGCATCTCGGCGATCTGCGCGGCCGGGGCGATCGGTACCCGGCGGCGGCCCGGCTCACCGTGGATTCCGATGCCGACCTCCATCTGGCCGGCCGGCAGGTCGAAGGTGGGCTTGCCGGCGGCCGGGACGGTGCACGAGGTCAGCGCGACGCCCATGCTGCGGCCGTTCTCGTTGACCTTGCGGGCGACCGCGGCGACCTCGGCGAGCGGCCGGCCCTCCGCGGCGGCGGCGCCGGCGATCTTCTCGACCAGCACGGTGACGCCCACCCCCCGTCGGCCGGCGGTGTAGAGGCTGTCGGTCACCGCCACGTCGTCGTCGGTGACCACCGAGGCGACCTGGACGCCGGTCTCCGCCTCGGCCAGCTCGGCGGCCATCTCGAAGTTCAGCACGTCGCCGGTGTAGTTCTTCACGATGTGCAGCACCCCGGCGCCGCCGTCGACGGCCTTGGTGGCGGCCGCCATCTGGTCGGGCACCGGCGAGGTGAAGATCTCCCCGGCGCAGGCGGCGTCGAGCATGCCGGGGCCGACGAACCCGGCGTGCAGCGGCTCGTGCCCGGACCCGCCGCCGGAGACCAGGCCGACCTTGCCTGCGATCGGGGCGTCACCGCGTACGACGATCCGGTTCTGGTGGTCGACGCGCAGGTCCGGGTGGGCGGCCGCGATGCCGTGCAGGGCGTCGGCGACCAGGGTGGACGGATCGTTGATGAGCTTGTTCATCAGGGACTCCTCGCTGCGGACGATGGAGATACGACCTGCTCTGCAAGACAACCTACGCCGATGCTGCGGCCCGGGTCGGGCGTCTTCGCCCATCCAGTGGGAAGGCGCTTCTCATTAAGTCGATAGGTAAGGTAGGAAATAGGCGCGAGCCTGCGCATGCTTACCTGGAGTTGAGCCTTGACCACCTCGTTGTCCACCCCGCCGGTCGCACCGGCCGGTGTCGCCGCGGCCCCCGCGCAGAGCCTGGTGCGCGGTGACCGCCGCCGCCGGGTGGCGCTGCGCTTCGTCGCGTTGCTGGTCCTCTACGCCCTGTGGGAGCTCACCGCCCGGACCACCCGCAACCCCACCTTCATCCCGTCGCCCGGGGCGGTCTGGCACCAGCTGGTCGTCACCTCCAGCGTGCACGACGGGATCCGCGGGTACAGCGGTCATCTGCTCATCGAGCACCTCGGGGTGAGCCTGCGGCGCATCCTGATCGGCTCGGTGATCGGCGTGGCCGGCGGCCTGCTGCTCGGCGTCGTGATGGGCACCGTCGGCTGGTTCCGGGTGGTCACCGAGCCGGTGGTCACCTTCGTCCGGGCGCTGCCGCCGCTCGCCTACTTCAGCCTGTTCATCATCTGGTTCGGCATCGACGAGACGCCCAAGCTGTGGCTGCTGTCGATCGCCGCGCTGCCGCCGGTCGCCGTGGCCACCGCCACCGCCGTCTACGGCGCCCCGACCGGCCTGGTCGAGGCGGCCCGCGCGCTGGGCGCCGGGCGCTGGCAGGTCACCCGGGACGTGGTGCTGCCCAACGCGCTGCCCGAGATCTTCACCGGGATCCGGCTCGCGGTCGGCGTCGCGTACTCCTCGGTCGTCGCCGCCGAAACCATCAACGGCGTCCCGGGCATCGGCGGCATGGTCCGCGACGCCCAGCGCTACTCGCAAACCGACGTCGTCGTGCTCGGACTGTTCGCCATCGGCCTCTCCGGCCTCGCCATCGACGCCCTGCTGCAGATCGCCGAAAAGCGGCTGATCCCGTGGCGGGGCCGCTCTTAGATAAGGAACCACCTGTGCAGAAGCTCCTCGCCTTGACCGCCTCCGCGCTGTTGCTGGCGGCTTGCGGGAACGGTGCCGCCAGCGGCGGCTCGGACCCGGAGAAGAAGACCATCCGGATCGCCTTCCAGGCATTCCCGAGCGGCGACCTGATCGTCAAGAACCAGGGTCTGCTGGAGAAGGCGCTGCCGGACTACCAGATCACCTGGACCAAGTTCGACTCCGGCGCCAGCATCAACACCGCGTTCGTGGCCAAGAGCCTGGACATCGCGGCGATCGGCTCCAGCCCGGTGGCCCGCGGGCTGTCCGCGCCGCTGAACATCCCCTACCAGGTGGCGTTCGTGCTGGACGTGGCCGGCGACAACGAGGCGCTGGTCGCCCGCAACGGCAGCGGCGTCACCGACGTGGCCGCGCTCAAGGGTAAGAAGGTCGCCACGCCGTTCGCCTCGACCGCGCACTACAGCCTGCTCGCCGCGCTGGACAGGGCCGGCGTCAAGGAATCCGAGCTGACCATCGTGGACCTGGAGCCGCAGGACATTCAGGCCGCCTGGACCCGCGGTGATCTGGACGCGGCGTACACCTGGCTGCCCTCGCTGGCCGAGCTGAAGAAGACCGGCAAGGTGCTGATCAGCAGCCGGGAGCTGGCCACCGCCGGCAAGCCGACGCTCGACCTCGGCGTGGTGTCCACCGCGTTCGCGCAGGCCCACCCGGACGCGGTCGACGCGTGGCGCAAGGTGGAGGCGCAGGCGCTCGGCATCCTCGCGTCCGACCCGGATGCCGCCGCCAAGGCGGTCGGCGCCGAACTCAACCTGAGCCCGGCGGACGCCAAGGACCAGCTCTCCCAAGGTGTCTTCCTCAAGCCGGCCGACCTCGCGTCGCCGGAGTGGCTCGGCACCCCCGGCCAGGTCGGCAAGCTGGCCGACAACCTGGTCAGCGCGGCCGAGTTCCTGAAGGGACAGCAGAAGATCGACGCGGTGCCGGCGCTGGCCGACGTGCAGAAGGCCATCTACGTCGAAGGGTTGCCGGGTGTCCTCGGCTGACGCGGTCTCCATCGAGCAGGTCGAGCACCGCTACGGCGACGTCACGGCGGTCGGGCCGATCGACCTCAGCGTGCCGGCGGGGCAGTTCCTCGTGCTGGTCGGCGCGTCCGGCTGCGGCAAGAGCACGCTGCTGCGGCTGATCGCCGGCTTCGAACAGCCGACGGCCGGGACGGTACGCACCGCGGGTGCCGCGCCGGTACCGGGCCGCGGCGCCGGGCTGGTCTTCCAGCAGCCCCGGTTGTTCCCGTGGCGCACGGTCGGCGGCAACGTCGCGCTGGCCCTGCGCTACGCCGGGCTGCCGGCGTCGCCGAGCCGGGTCGAGGAGCTGCTCGAGCGGGTCGGCCTGCAGGACGTCGCCCGGCGGCGCACCTGGCAGATCTCCGGCGGCAAGCAGCAGCGGGTGGCGATCGCCCGGGCGCTGGCGGTGGACAACCCGCTGCTGCTGCTCGACGAGCCGTTCGCGGCACTGGACGCGCTCACCCGCGAACGCCTGCAGGAGGACCTGCGGCGGGTGAGTGCGGAGACCGGGCGTACGTGCATCTTCGTCACCCACAGCGTGGATGAGGCCGTGTTCCTCGGCTGCCGGGTCGTGGTGCTCAGCCCGCGGCCCGGCCGGATCGCCCTCGACCAGCCGGTCGACCTGCCACGCTCCGGGATCGCCGCGGACGAGCTTCGCGGCCTCCCACACTTCGCCGCCCTGCGCGCCGAGATCGGTGGCGCAGTCCGCTCCCCGGAGGTCTCTGTCCGATGAAGGAACTGCAACCGCTCGGCCCGCACTACGCCAACCCCGACTACGGTGCAGCACGCCCGGTGATGCACTGCCGCCACTCCCGGTCCCAGCCGTCGCAGGCGTCGGCGACCTCTTCGCCGTCCCCACCTTCGCCGTCCCCACCTTCGCCGTCCCCGCCTTCGCGGGGCTCATGGAGCTCGGCAAGGACGTCGAGCAGGTCGGGGCCGGCGTGGCCGGTGTCGACCGTGCCGCCGATCAGGCCGAGCTGGGTCGCGCAGTCCCGGCCGAAGCCCTTGACCATCCGGTCGGCGCGGGTGGGGTGGCCGCAGCGCGGGCACCGCCGCATCGGGACCGGCTCGGGTGTCATCCGCCGATTATCCCCGACTAAGACCGATCATGTGCGCTACGACCTGGGCCGACGTCGAGGCAGCCGGTGTCACCGTTCCCGGTGCCGGTCCCAGCCGGCGGGGAGCTCGGCGGGAATCTGCGGCCACGCCGCGTCCGGCCGGAAGTCCCGCCACGTGCCGTCGAACGGGAACGCGCCGGCCTCGACGAGTTCGATGACGTCCTTGCCCGCCCTGCGGACGCGCTCCTCGTCGTCGACCCAGTACGCGTCAGGCATCGCCAGCCGGGCGACGAACTCGTCCTCGTCCTTCCACTGCCAGGTGCGGTCCGGGCGGATCACCACATCGAGATCCCAGTCAACGGTGTCGATTCCGGCCAGCTCCGCGTCGTGCCAGGCGACGGCGGGGGCTTCGAGGTTGCCGTACCACCCGGAGAACGCACCGTCCGGCCGGAAGAACCACCGGATCGAGTAGTCCGCCCCGGCCGGATGCCAAGCGAGCACCCCGTGGTCGATGGTGTGCGCGACCGGCACCCGCCGGACCGTCGACCATTCCGGCAGCGGCGTCCGGGCCATGGTGCGGCCGTCCGGCATGTTGAAATGCCACCCCCGGGTCCCGGTCGGCGCCCACAGCAGCAGACCGTCCGGTCGGTGCTCCACCACCTGCATCCCGAACACCAGGCCCAACTGGTGCCGCTGCCAGTGCCGGAGGTAAACGGTCTGCCCAGGCCCGAACTCAACACCGCGAAGCACCATGCCGCGAGCGTATCCACAGCTCAGCACCCCACCAGGAAGGCGGCACCGACACGATCAGGCACCGGACGCCGGATGCGATGGCGAGGACCGCGGCGAGACCAGGGAGAGTGACCCGCGACGCCGGGCACCGATAGCGTTGTGGCGGCGGTATCGATTGATGGGGGTGGGCCGTGTCGTTGCCGTGCGACAGCCATGTACACAGCGAGTGGTCGTGGGACACGGCGGTGGGCGACATGGCGGGGTCCTGTGCCCGCGCCGTGGAGATCGGGTTGCCGGCAATCGCCTTCACCGAGCACCTGGACCACACGGTGTGGCGCGTCGACCTGGAGAGTCCTTATGTCACGGAGCATCTCAGCGCGATGGCCGGCCCGGACGGGCTCCTGACGCCGCCCGTCTTCGACCCCGTCGGCTATCTGGCGGCGATCGAGCACTGCCGTGACCGGTTCCCGCAGCTGCACATCCTCAGCGGTCTGGAGATGGGTGAACCGCACCGGCACGCCGAGCAATGCTCCCGGGTCCTCGCGGCCGGCCAGTTCGACCGGGTGCTCGGCTCCCTGCACACGCTTCCCCACCAGGGGACGTTCGCCGAGCCGTGGGGTATCTACCCGCACCGGGACGCCCACGACGTGGTGCGCGAATACCTGGCCGGTGTGGCCGCGATGATGTCGACCAGCGGGATGTTCGCTGTGCTGGCTCACATCGACTACCCGGTCCGCTCGTGGCCGGTGGAACTCGAAGGTCCGTTCAACCCCGCGGCGTTCGAAGACGAGTTCCGGCACGCTCTGGGGGTGACCGCCCAGTCCGGCCGCGCGCTGGAGATCAACACCCGGTTGCCGCTGCACGGGACAATCCTGACGTGGTGGCATGAGGAAGGCGGGGACGCGGTCACCTTCGCCAGCGACGCCCACCTTCCCGCGAGCGTCGCCCATGGGTTCGCCGATGCGGCGCAGATGGCCGAAGCACACGGTTTCCGCCCCGGCCCGAATCCCTACGACCTGTGGGGCCGGGCCGACTGAACCCGGCGAGCTATCCCGGGGAGGTCCGGCAGCGTCAGCGGCGGGGATTTGGTAGAGCTGCCGCAGGGTCTCTTTCATGAGCCAGGCCCGGTGCAGGCGGGGGTGTTTACGGCGTAGCTGCTCGATGACCGCGGTGCGGGCCGGGTCGTGTTTCTCGGCCGGTAGGCGCAGGGCACCGCGGACTTTCTGCCACGTTTGCGCCGGCGAGAACCCATCGACGCTGATCGGTGCGGCGAGCTGGGAGGTGCCCTGATAGGCCAGGTCCAGGGCTTCCGACGCCCACTTGATGACGTGGAACGGGTCGAGACAGATCGCGGCGTGCGGGACATGAGTGATGGTGGCTTTGCGATAAATCGCGGTCATGTCCATGCTGACCGCCTCCAGTCGGGCCCGGCCGTCCTCACCCAGGGCGCTCAAGAACTGGCCGAACACGTACTGGGTGCGGCCCTCACCGACGAACAACACCCGCCCGGTGTCGTGATCAGCGACCACGGTCAAAAACTTACGGCCTTTGCGGTAGGAGATCTCATCAACTCCGATCCGGAAGATCCCGTCCAGCCGGTCAATGTCGAGATGCTCGGTGACCAACCTGCGCACCAACGCATCAACGGTCTGCCAGGTCGTGGCCAACAACACGGCCACACCGGCCTTTGACATCCGTTTGACCAGCCAGCCGGCCATGTCCTCGAAATCGCGGGTATGCCGCGCCCCCGGCCGCGCCCAGGGCATCCACTCAGTACGGACTCGCCCGCACCAGGCGCAGTCGACCCGCCGGATCTCGGACTCGATCACCACCCGGTACCGGCCGAAATCAACGTGGCGCCACCGCCGCCGCGACGTGTCATACCGGGCCCGGCTGACCCGCCCACACGGGCAAACCAGAACAGCCGAAGTCAGCCGAACCCGCACTAGCATCACACCATCGGTGAAATCGACACCCTCGACAACCGTGCCCGCAAACCCCAGCAGACGGTTGAGTACAGCAGCGGCGCGCATATGGGTCCCTCGTTCAGAACGGTCTAAGCAACCTCTGAACGAGCCAGAACCCTCTGCGCGCCGCCCCTTTTGTGCGTCGCCGCCCTGAACCGCTACCCACAACAACCCACTAAATGGCACACTTGTACTACATGCACCCTACGGGAGGGCCGCACTTAACCAGCGGCACCCGGATTCACGCACGCCTCGACGTCGAGGATCAGCAGCAACCTGCCCTCGGTGTTGTACGTGCCGACGGCCATCGCCCGGCTCGGCCCGGTCAGGGTCTCCGGGACCGGCTCGAACGCCGCGTCGTCGAGTTCGGCGACCAGCCCGATCCGGTCGACGAGCAGGCTCACCGGTTCACCGGCGGCACGCACGACCACGTTGACGACCGCGCCCGCCGCTGTCCTGGCCGGCATTCCGAACCGGATCCGCAGGTCGACGGTCCCGATCACTTCGCCGCGCAGGTTGAACAGGCCGCCGTAGCCGGCCGGCGCACCCGGCATCGGCGTATACGACTCATTGAGCAGGACCTCCTGCACGGCCGTCACCGGAACACCGAAGAACTGGTTCTCCACGTCGAACGTCACGAACTGCTGGGTGGGCATAGTGGGTATCTCCCGGGGTCTGCTGGCCGCACGGCGACGCCGGGAGTACCACCACTCTATTCGGCATGCCGACGTCGGCTGGCAGGGAAATCGGGGACGGGATAGACATGGTGACCGGCCCGCGGGTACTGGACCGGTCGGAGGCGGGTTGCCGGGAACCACCGGGCGGGTTCCGGATCGTCGGTGCGCGGCCCGGCTGAGGAGTCTCAGGCTGTCGCTCCGGCGACGGTCCGTTGACTCCGGACGGCCTTGGTGGTGACGGTAGGTTGACACCTCGCCGACAAGGTCGGGCCGGCCCTCGGCTGCGAAGTGGTTGGGCGGACGTTGCAGCGGTTACTGCTCAGAGCATGTAGTTATCCATTCATTACTCGCTCCTGAGGCACGCAGTGAGAGCGGCGACGGCCCTGCACTTCCGGCCTCCCACTCTCCCAGACATCAACAATCAAGTTTGAAGGTTCCAAGATCGAGGGACGGCCAAACATAGACCGTCCAGGCTGGACCCACAGTCATGTGCGGCAGGTTCTCAGCGGAGGCCCGGATGACGGGTGGCCAGATGCCTCGGGTCCCGGCGTCCGCGCACGACCGGCGGCAGATGAGGATGCGGTCCGTAGGGCCATTGGCGTGCATCAGCGCTTCACGGCGCGAGTTTCCGGGGACGAGGCCACCCATGGATCATCAACTCATGGGAAGCGTGTCTCACAGGGATCTTCAGTTCGTTCGTGCGACGTCCGCGGAGGTGGAGCCGGTCCTGGCGGTGCTCGACCACGCTGCGGCATGGCTCACCGCCGCCAGTATCCGACAATGGCCAGATCGATTCGACGCCGAGTGGATACGGCCGTCGATTGAACGCGGGGAGACCTGGATGGCGCGTATCGGTAATCGCGTGGCCGGCACAGTGACGCTGGACTGGACCGACGATCTGTGGACCGATTCTCCCGAGAAGGCTGGTTACGTGCACCGTATGGCGGTCGAGCGGTGGGCCGCCGGTACCGGGCGCGCCATTCTGGGCTGGGCTGCCGATCAAGCACGCATGCACGGGGCTGACTTACTGCGGCTCGACTGTGTTGCCGCCAACCGCAGGTTGCGTGCCTACTACCAAGCCGCTGGCTTCCATCACCGCGGTGATGTTGAGGTTTGGGGTGCGCCGGGACAGCGGAGCACAGGCGGTATCCGCACACTCGTCAGCCGCTATGAGCTGCCACTCTGACGACTCCGGCTGACGACTCGGCAGGCCGGACAGCAACTCGCTGCGCAAAAGGGAGTCGACCGGTTGAATTCGGGCTGCCAGCTGCGTTCGGAGTGGAACACC
>DASWMR010000660.1:0-3582 GCA_036399635.1 Actinoplanes sp.
CCAGCCGCCGCTCGCTTCCGCAGCGCATCCACGGTAAAGATGATCAGCGCGAGCCAGACCAGCGCGAACCCGGCCAGCCGGGCGGGCGGCATCGGCTCGTGGAAGATCAGGAGGCCGCAGCCGAGCTGCAGAGCCGGCGCCACGTACTGCAGGATGCCGATCCCGACCATCGGTACCCGGTTGGCCGCGCCGGCGAAGAGCAGCAGCGGTACCGCGGTCGCCACCCCGGAGAAGATCATGAGTGCGGTGTGCCCCGCCGAGACGTGGCCGAAGTGGGCGTGCCCGGCAGCGGTCAGCCAGGCCACATAGGCGAGCGCGGGCACGGCCAGCACCGACGACTCGACGAACAACCCCTCGGCCGCCGGCAGCGCCAATCGCCTCTTCACCAGGCTGTACGAGCTGAAGCTCGCGGCCAGGGTCAACGCGATGTACGGCAGGCGGCCGTATTCGACGGTCAGCACGGCCACCGCGATCGCGCCGACACCGACCGCCACCCACTGCCATCGCCGCATGCGCTCACGCTGCACGGTCACCCCGAGCAGCACGACGACCAGCGGAGTGATGAAGTAGCCGAGCGCGGTCTCGACCACCCGCGACGAGTTCACGCCGTAGATGTAGACGCCCCAGTTGATCGCGATCAGCACCGCGGCCAGGGTGATCCCGCCGATGAGCCGCGGAGTGCGCAGGATGGGAATCAGGAAGCGCCAGTTGCGCATCGCGCTCAGCAGCAGGCTGATGAAGACGACCGACCAGATCACCCGGTGCGCCAGGATTTCGAGCGGCGAGGACGGCTTCAACAGCTTGAAATAGATCGGGAAGAAACCCCACATCACGTACGCCATGAGGCCGTACGCATAGCCGCGCCGCTCGTCGCTCATGCCCTCACCGTATGGTCCGGGCGAGAAACCGCTCCCTGCCTATGGCTCAGCTCACCAGCCGCTCACCGGTGCTCAGTCGTCGCCACCGTCCGGGACCAGCATGTTGAGCAGCCAGCTCACCACACCGACCAGCAGGGCGCCGACGACCGCGCTCGGCCAGAAGTCGGCCACGTGGAACGGCAGGTCGAACTGGCCGGCGATCCAGCTGGTCAGCAGGAAGAGCAGGCCGTTCACGACCAGCGCCAACAAGCCCAAGGTCAGCACGTAGAGGCCGCACCCGACCACCTTGATGATCGGTCGCAACACCGCGTTCACGAGGCCGAAGATCGCGGCGACCACGATCAGTGTGGTGATCTTCTGCACCGTCGACTCGGTGGTCAGCTCGATGCCGTCGATCAACACAGTCGCGAGCCACAGCGAGAAGGCGGTGATCAGCAGCCGGATGATGATGCCCATGGGCAGCGATGGTGCCACGTCGTCGCCACCACCGGGGCCGACACTCCACGATCTTGTCGACGTCGTTATCGACCGGGTGAGCCCAGCAGCTGGGTTTCGATGGGTGTCTGCGCGAGGGCGGCCCAGCGCACCGCCCGTCGATTGACCACCCCGACCATGTCGGGGCGGATGCGGGTCATCCACTGGGCAACCTCGCCCAGGCCTAGCGCGCCGCCCAGCAGGGTCGCCTCCTCCGGCCGCAACGGCTGGAGTACCAGCAGGTCGGCCCGGGAGGCCACGTCGACGTCGGCCGCCGCGAACTCGTCGCGCACCACGAGCGTCGCCTGCCAGCCGGCACCGGGCCGGTTGTCCGCGCCGACCGGGCCGATGTCGACCACGACCAGCAGCGGGTGCAGGGCGGACCCGGGCGCGATCTCGATGGCCCGGCCGGGCGGGACCACGGCGATCGACTCGCCCGGCACTGCGGCGCCGCGCACGAACGGCTCCCAGGCTCGCGGCCGGGCGGTCTGCACGACGACCCGGGCGCCGAGCGCCATCGCCCGCAAGGTCAGCAACTGCGCGCACCGGACGCCGCCGACCACCAGGGCCCGGGTCTGCTCGGGGCGGAACAGCCGGGCGATCACCGGTTTGCCGCTCCGGTTGTTGCCCAGCATCAGGCCGGCCGCACCGACCGGCAGGTGCAGGCCGTCGAGCTGCTCGGCCGGGTGCACGCCGTCGAGCGGCAGCCCCGGAATAGCGCTCGGGGTGCCGCCCAGCGGCAGCGTCGCGGCGAGACCCGGCAGGTGCTCGCCGTCCAGCCGGCCGATCGACGCGCGCTCGGCCGCGACCAGCTTGCGGAGCGCCTGGCCGGCCACGCCGAGCGCGGCCGGCTCCGGCGCGGCCAGCCGGACGGTGAGATCGAGGGGAGTGGGCCCGTGTGCCGGCCGCGGGCCGGCGGTCAGCGACACCGTGGTGGCCGCGGCCGGCAAGGTGAGCATCCGGGCCACCAGCCGGCGGGCCGTCTCGGCCTGCAGGTCGGGCCAGCGGCGCAGCCGGTACGTCGCCTGGGCGAGACCGCCGATCCGCAGGCCGGGCCAGGACTCCACGGCGGGGGCGGCGCCGTCGTCGTGGGCGGCCTCGGCGATCACCCGGACCGCCGCGGCCTCGCCCAGCGGCCGCGCGGGCACCGCGGCGAGTCGCCGCACCAGCTTGCGGACGAGGCCGGAGAGCGACCGGTGCAGTTCCTCGTCGGACCAGCCCTCCGCGCGCAGCACCCGGACGGCGAGCAGCGCCCGACCGTGCCCGAGCAGGCGGCCCTCGGTGAGCTGGCGATAGGAGTTCGCCGGGATGCCGGCGCCGGCCCGCACCGCGGGCGAGGGGGCGCCGCTCAACAGCAACTGGATCAGCACCGGCGGTTGCTCGGCGCCGGCCGAAGGCAGCAGAGCGGCGGGCGACGGCAGCTCGGGAACCTCCTCGGCCAGCAGGCCGGCCGGATCGCCCAGCTCGAGCACCGCGGTCAGGCCACCGCTGTCGGCGATCACGGCGGCCGGGTCGCCGGCCAGGTCGGCCTGGTGCACCCGTGAGCCGGGCGCGACGAACTCGAGGAGCGCAGCGTGGGCGGCACCGGCGGTAGCAGCTCCGGTTGAAGTAGCGCCGACCGCTGCGGAGTGCCGGCGGCCGGTGAAGCGCATGGCGACGGCGAGCCACTGGAAGACCCACCGCCCTCGGAGTCGCAGCCAGGCCAGCGCGAGCACGGCCAGCGCGACGGCGGCGCCGGCGGCGAACGCGACCGTGCCGTTGATCGCGCCGATCAGCAGGGCCACCGCCGCGACCTGCGTGGCGACCAGCTGCCCGGCGCGCAGCCCGAACAGCCGCCCACGGCGTACCGGTCGATTGTTGACCTTCGGGCGTGCTTTCGCCGGACCGCTGAGCTCGCGGTAGTCTCGCCCGCCCGCCACGCCCACCGTCACCACGTCCGCCTTCCCGCCGGCACCTTCGTGCGGGGCTCATCGTATGGCCAATGGTGCAGCGGTGGGGGGTGGCCGGTTGTGCACCGACGACGACAGATTTTGTCCGGCCACCGGGTCACCGGAAACGGTTGGAGACCGTATCGTCATGGTCCTTCAGAGCAGCGACGAGCTTCGTACGGGGGCCGGAGTGCGGTTCGGTGTCACCGGTCATCAGGTTCTCCCGCCGAGGATCGTCGACTGCGCGGTGGAACATTGGCGGCGGGTATTGCCGGCTGGCAACCGGTTGCACGGATTGTCGA
>DASWMR010000661.1:0-3042 GCA_036399635.1 Actinoplanes sp.
GGCCTCGCGGGCCGCCTGGTAGGAACGGTAGGTCAGCCAGAGGGCGGCCACCGCCGCAACGCCGGCGGCCACACTGGACAGTTCGTCAGCCAGCGTCGGCCCGAGCGCGGCCACGAAGACCACCAAGGTCAGCATGAGCAGCACCGCCAGCAGGGCGGTGCGCCAGGCGCCAGGCAGGGCCCGCGGCTTCCACCGGCGCAGCAACGCGTTCACCGCGATCTCCACCAGGACGATCAGCGCGGTCACCAGGATGGATATCTGCCAGGCCTCAATGCGGCTCACCGAAGGGCCTCCTGGATGTCCTGAATGAACCGCTGGGTCAACTGCTCACCGTCGTACAGGTAGCGGTGGGTGTGGTCGGTGAAGCGGGCCGCGAAGTCGGCGTAGTTCGGATGCATCGGGCGGGGGCGGGACGCCTCCACGGCGTACCGGATGGTGCTGAGGTGGGGCATCGCCAGGCGTGCGTGGGCGTCGATGTAGGCGTCCACGCCGGTCGGTGCGAAGCCGAACGTCGCCAGCAGTTTCTGCGCCGGGGTGTCGGTGAGGAAGTGGATCGCACGCTCGGCCTCCTCGCGGTGTTCGCAGTCTCGCGAGACGGCCAGGCCCTGGCCGCCGAGGATGCCGGTCGGCAGCCGGCCGAGCCGGATCTCCGCGGTGTTCGGCTTGGCGCTCTCGGTGCGGCTCAGCGCCGGGAAGCCGACCGGCCAGTTGCGCATGTACCGCAGGTCGCGGCGCTGGAACGCTCGGGTGGTGTCGTCCTCGCCGGCCTCCGCGTTCACCCGCTTGCGGCGGATCGCGTCGGCGAGCGGGCCGAGCGCGTCGCGCCACTGCCCGAGGCTGAACGACAGCACGCCGTCCGGGCTGAGGATCGCGTCGTCCCGGGCGAGTGCCTGCTCGAGCACGTTCACCACGAAGGCCTCGTCGGTCTGGGTGCCGACCGTGTCGAGCTGCCCGACGAAACTGGCCGGCGCGTCGCGCATCACCTCCCGCAGGGTGGGCTCGGGGTCGGCGGTCTTGTCGGAGACCCGGCGGAACAGCATGCCGACATCGGTGTTGAACGGCACCGCCCAGAACTCGTCGGTCCCGGCCCGCTGACTGACCCGGCGCACCTGGGACAGCAGCGAGATGTCGTTGCGGGGGGTCAGCGGCACGATCCGGCCCTTGGCCGCGAACCGCTGGATGTGGATCGCGTCCAGGTTGAAGATGTCCGCCCGGGTGCCGTTGAACTTGTCGAACTGGTCACGGGTGGAGCTGTTGACCACCATGGTGACGATCTGGGTGTCCGGGTTCAGGGTGTTCCACATCGTGACCAGCAGGTCGCGGCCGCCGGTCGGGTCGACGCCGGTGGCCAGGGTGAGGGTGATGGACTCACGTCGGGTCAACAGATAGCCGGCCGAGGTGGACAACATGCCCGCGGTCAGCACCCCGGCCACAAACGACCGTCGTGAGTAGAGCTCGGCCATTTACTGACAGTACTCGATCGATCTCTGTCGGGTGACCCGGCTCACGCCGAGGCGACCGGCTGCTCCGCCGCGGTGAGCCCGTCGATCAGCGCGGCGAGCGATCCCTCGAGCTGCGCCTGCTCCGGGCCGCCGAGCGGCAGCCCGGCCAGGCTGGTCCGGATCTCCTCGCTGATCCGGCGGTGCAGCCGGCGCCCGCGATCGGTGAGGTAGGCCCGGATGCGGCGGCGGTCGACGTCGTCGACCCGGCGATAGAGCAGGTTCTCCTCGACGAGGTGGTCGACCAGCCGGGTGAGGCTGGCCGGCGGCAGGAAGGCCCGCTCGGACACCTCGGTCATGAAGTGGCCGGCGCCGTCGGCGAGCAGGGTGATCACCCGCCAAGCGTCCAGCGTGTGCCCCTCGGCGTCGAGGACCGCGGTGAGCCGGCGGGCCAGCAGACGCTCCGCGCCGGTCAGCAACTGCATGAGGTCCGCGGATCCACCCATCGTTCCCCCTTGATCCCAGCGAGTGCCGCCATGCTACAGAACGGCCGCAGGTGACGGCCGGACTTCAGATCCGGCGGCGGACACGCGAGCATGAGGCCATGTCCCCCCTGCTCGATCTCAGCACGGACGCGGTCCGCGTGGCACTGATAGTGCCACTGCAGGGCCCGGCCGGCATCTTCGGGCCGACCGCCGAGCTCTGCGCGCAGCTCGCCGCCGAGGAGGTGAACGCGGCCGGCGGAGTGCTCGGCCGCGAGCTGGTGCTGGTCGGCGTGGACGGCGGCGCGCCGCCGGCGCGGGTGGCGGCCGAGGTTGAAATGCTGGTCCGGACGGGCGCGGTGCACGGCGTGACCGGGTGGCACATCTCCTCGGTGCGGCAGGCGGTCGCGCCGCGGGTGGCCGATCGGGTGCCGTACGTCTACACCGCGCTCTACGAGGGCGGCGAGCGCACCGCCGGGGTGTTCCTGACCAGCGAGACCCCGGACGTCCAACTCTTCCCGGCAATGCAGTTGCTGGGCCGCGAACGCCGGCTGCGCACCTGGTTCGTGGTCGGCAACGACTACGTCTGGCCGCGCCGGACGGCACGGGCCGCCAGGTGGTTCGCGGAGCGGCACGGCATGCGGATCGCCGGCGAGGCCTACCTGCCGCTCGGCACCCACGACTACGCCGGCACCCTGCGCCGGATCGAGCACTCCGCGGCGGAGGCCGTGCTGATGCTGCTGGTCGGCAACGACGCGGTGCGGTTCAACCGGGCGTTCGCGCGCGTCGGGCTGGACGCCCGCTGCCTGCGGCTGAGCACGCTGATGGACGAGAACATGCTTCTTGCCAGCGGCGCGCAGGCGACCCACGACCTGCACAGCACGGCCGGCTTCTTCGCCTCGATGGTGACACCGGAGAACATGGACTTCCACGGCCGCTACGCCGCCCGGTTCGGGCCGGAGGCGCCGCCGCTCGGCAGTCTCGGCGAGTCCTGCTACGAGGGCGTGCTCCTACTGGCGGCGCTGATTCAGCGGGCCCGCACGTTGGACGTACGGGCGATCGGGGCGAGCGCCGACTCGGTGTCCTACGAGGGCCCGCGTGGACTGCTGCGGCTGCGGCGC
>DASWMR010000662.1:0-4873 GCA_036399635.1 Actinoplanes sp.
GGCCGACTGTGCCGAGGCTGCGCCCCGCCAGTGCTCCCGCTGATTAGTGATATTCCCCAGTATTTCGTACGAGTCCGAATTGTCCCTGATGGATTGCGGCAGGCACACTCTTGCTGAGATCCGGGACCGCACCTACAAGAGCCTCGACGCCTGGTGGACCGTCCTGCTGGTCGACCCGCTGGCCGGCCGTCTGGTCTGCCGCATCGCCGGGCACCGGTGGGCCACCCCGAACCGGCTGACCGCGCTGGCCACGGTGCTCAGCCTGACCGCCGCGGCCTGCTTTGCGGGGCAGGGCCGCGGCTGGCTGATCGCCGGCGCGCTGCTGTTCCACCTCGGTTTCGTGGCCGACTGCATGGACGGCAAGATTGCCCGGTTGACCGGGACCGGCTCGCTGTTCGGTGCCTGGTTCGACTTCATGTCCGATCGGCTGCGGGCGGTGCTCTGCGCCGCGGCGCTGATGGGCGGTCAGTACGCCCGCACCGGCCAGGCCCGTTACCTGTGGCTGGCCGCCCTGGTGATCGCCCTCGACCTGCTGCGCTATCTCAACGCCGGGCAGATGGCCCGGATCCGGGCCGCGATGCGGGCCACCGCGCCGGACGACGCGGGACCGGCCATGGTGTCTGCGCGGGTGTCCGGGCCCGGCCGGCTCAAGGCGGCGCTGCGCCGTCGGCGGATCCGGGTGCACCTGGTCAGCGGCATCGAGTTCCAGATGTTCGTGTTCATCGTCGGCCCGCTCACCGGCTGGATCGTGGGCAGCACGCTGGTGGCCGGCGCCCTGCTGGTGGCGTTCGAGGCGCACCTGGTGCGGCTGCTGTGGCGCGCGACCCGGCAGCACGCCGGCCGCCTCGACCCGGGCCGGGCGCATCCGGTGCTGCAGGCCGAGGAGCCCTCGCCGTACGCCTTCCCGGCGGAACCGCTGGTCGCCGCGGGCCGGCTCGGATGACCAGGGTGGTGCGCAACAGATGGCTGGCCGCCGGTGTGGTCGTCGTCGTGGTGGCCGGCGCCGCCGGGACGGCCGCCTGGCTCAACCGCGACGACGGCGGCTCGACGGCCGCGGCGGTCGCCACCGCGGTGGTCGACACCGGCGAGGTGAGCGTGAGCGTGGCCGCGACTGGCAGCGTGCAGGCGTCCACCACCCGCAGTCTCGCCTTCGGTGTCGACGGCACGGTGTCGACGGTCGCGGTCCGCGCCGGGTCGAAGGTGACCGCCGGCACGGTGCTGGCGACCGTGGACGGCACCGCCGCGACGGCCGCGGTGAGTGACGCGCAGACCGCCCTCGACTCGGCCCGCAGCCAGCTGTCCGCCGCACGCACCGCCGCCACCGCGGCCACAAAGGCCTCGGCGGCGGCTGTCAAGGCCGCCGCGGGGGAGAGCAAGTCCCGGAACACCGGTGCCGATCCGATCCGCTCCGCGCAGGAACGGGTCAACGAGGCCGAGGCCGCCCTCGCCGCGGCCAAGGCGGCGCTGGCCGGCATCACGCTCACCGCGCCGATCGGCGGCACGGTGATGACGGTGGGCGGCAAGGTCGGCAGCAAGGTCAGCCGCGGCACCACGTTCGTCACGGTCGCCGACACCACCGCGATGCGGGTCGCCGCCGACTTCCCCGAGTCCGACGCGGGTTCCCTGGCGATCGGGCAGTCGGCCACGGTCACCCTCGCCGACCGGGTGGGTGAGACCTTCCCGGCGACCGTCGTCCAGGTCGATCCGGTCGGCACGTCGGACGGCACGCTTGTCACGTACGGGGTTCTGCTCTCCTTCACCGGCACGCCGTCCGGGCTGCTCGTCGGGCAGACCGCCGGGGTCCAGGTGCGCACCGGCACGGTGGCCAGGACGCTGCGGGTGCCGTCCACCGCGGTGCACGACGACACCGTGCTGATCCGCGCCGGGACCACCGAGACGCCGCGCACGGTCGGCGTCGGGCTGCGCGGCAACCAGTACACCCAGATCACCAGCGGCCTGACCGCAGGCGAACTGGTAGTTCGGTCCTGGTAGCTGAGCTGTTTTCCGTTTTCCGCCGCAATGGGCGTGCCGGGGTGGTCATCATAGGGCGTGCGCCGGCTTCCGAGTTTGCTCGTCAACCTCGTCCTGACCGCCCTTGCCCTGGGCGCGGGCGGCTGGTCCGCCATCCTGGTGCGCGACCCCGGCACCGCCACGGCGTCGGCCGCGGCCAGCGGCACCCGCACGGTCACCGTCGCCCAGGGCCTGGTCACCGCCACCGTATCGGCCGACGGCACGGTGGCCACCGGCACCACGGCGAGCGCCAGCTTCGCCACCTCGGGCACGGTCACCGCGGTCTCGGTGACGGTCGGCCAGCAGGTCACCAAGGGCCAGACCCTGGCCAAGATCGACCCGGCCGAGGCGCAGCGCAGCCTGGCGCTCGCCAAGGCCAATCTGAAGGCCGCGACCGACTCGCTGGACCGGGCCGAGGACGCCGGTACCGACACCACCACGGCGGCGAACGCGGTCACCACCGCCCGGCTCGAGGTCACTGACGCGCAGGCCGCGGTGACCGGCGCCGTCCTCACCGCCCCGATGGCGGGCACCGTCGTCGCGGTCAACGGCACCCTCGGCAGCACCGCCTCCGCCTCCGCCTCCGCGTCCTCGTCGTCCTCCGCCGGCTCCGGCGGCTCGACCGGCAGCGGCGGCGGCTCGTCCACCGGCAGTTCCGGCTTTGTGGAGATCGCCGACCTCACCGACCTCCAGGTCACCGCCGACTTCGCCGAGACCGACGCGACCCGGTTGGTGGCCGGGCAGGCCGCCACCATCACCTGGAGCGCGCTGACCGGCGCCACCGCCACCGGCAAGGTGCTCTCCGTCGACCCGTCCGGGACCAGCAGCAACGGCGTGGTCACCTACGGCGGGACGATCAGCATCGACAAGCTGCCGACCGGTGCCCGGCCGGGCCAGTCCGTCTCGGTGTCGGTGGTCACCGGGACGGCGGCGAACGCGGTCTACGTCAACTCGGCGGCGGTCACGGTCGCCGGCAACACCTACACCGTCCAGGTCCGCAAGGACGACGGGACGATCGAGACCCGAGGGGTCAAGGTCGGGCTTGCCGGCGACGAGGCGTACCAGATCCTCTCGGGCCTGACCCTGGGTGAGAAGGTCGTGGTGCCGCAGAGCACCGCCACCGCCACCTCCACCGACGACAGTCGGCAGCAGGGGCCGGGCAGCGGCACCTTCGGCGGCACCGCGCCGGGTGGGAACGGGGGGCCGCCCTGATGCACCCGGTGCTGGACGTGCGGTCAGTGACCAAGGTGTACGGCGAGGGCGAGGCCACCGTGCACGCGCTGCGCGGGGTGACGCTCGCGGTCGAGCGCGGCGACTACGTCGCGATCATGGGGTCGTCCGGCTCCGGCAAGTCGACCCTGATGAACATCCTCGGCTGCCTCGACGTGCCGACCGGCGGGCGCTATCTGCTGGACAGTGTGGACGTCAGCCGGCTCTCCGACCGCCAGCTCGCGCTGGTGCGCAACCGCCTGATCGGCTTCGTCTTCCAGGCGTTCAACCTCATCCCGCGGACGTCCGCGGTGGCGAACGTCGAGCTGCCGCTGGCGTACGCCGGTGTGCGCGCGAAGGAGCGGCGGGCGCGTGCCCTGCGAGCCCTGGAACTGGTCGGTCTCGCCGATCGCGCCGACCACGAGCCGAACCAGCTCTCCGGCGGCCAGCAGCAACGGGTGGCGGTGGCCCGCGCGCTGGTCACCGAGCCGGCCCTGGTGCTCGCCGACGAGCCGACCGGCAATCTGGACAGCCGCGCCACCGAGGACCTGCTGACCATGTTCGACGACCTGAAGGCGGCCGGCCGGACCATCGTGCTCATCACCCACGAGCCGGAGGTCGGCGCCCGGGCCAACCGGCTGATCCGGCTCCTCGACGGCCAGATCCAGTCCGACAAGCGGCAGGTGCCGGCGCTGCCCGGGCGGCACGCCGCGGAGCCGGATCTGGCGGCCGCCCGATGAACCTCGCCGAGATCCTCCGGTTCGCGCTGCGCGGCGTGGTGGCCAACAAGCTGCGCTCGGTGCTGACCATGCTCGGCATCCTGATCGGCGTCGCCGCGGTGATCCTGTTGGTCGCGGTCGGCAACGGCTCGGCGCAACAGGTCAGCGACCGGATCGAGGCGCTCGGCACGAACACGCTGACCGTGCTGAGCAGCAGCCGCGGGACGAGCGGCGGGCTCACCCTGGAGGTGGCGGACGCCCTGAACGACCAGGTGCTCGCGCCGGACGTGAAGTCGGTGTCCCCGGTGGTCGGCACGTCGGCGACGATGGCCTACGGCAGCACGTCGCACGATGTCAGCTCGTTCGTCGGCAGCACTGCGAGCTACTTCGCCGCGTCCAACACCGCGGTGCAGACCGGAGCCGCGTTCACCGCCGATGACGATGCCCAGGGTCGCCGGGTGGTGGTGCTGGGGCAGACGGTCGCCGAGGAGCTGTTCGCCGGCACCGAAGCGGTGGGCCAGCAGGTCACCGTCGGCGGCGCGCTCTTCACCGTGGTCGGGGTGCTGGCGCCGAAGAGCTCGAGCTCGGGCGCGTCGGACGCCAACGACCTGGCGATCGCGCCGCTCACCGCGGTCCGGCAGGTGCTCACCGGCTACGGCGCGCTCAGCTCGATCCTGGTCGAGGCAGCGAACCCGGGGCAGGTCGCAACGGTGCAGGCGCAGGTCACCACCGTGCTCGACCAGCGGCTTCCGGCCTCGTCATCCTCGCCGGCCTACCGGATCCGCAGCGCCGAGCAGCTGCTGGAGACGCAGACCGAGACCGCGGACACGTTCACCACCCTGCTCGGTGCGGTCGCCGCGATCAGCCTGCTGGTCGGCGGGATCGGGATCACCAACATCATGCTGGTCACGGTGACCGAGCGGACCCGGGAGATC
>DASWMR010000663.1:0-5599 GCA_036399635.1 Actinoplanes sp.
TCTTCCACGACCCGGACGGGACGCTCGGCGCGGTCCGCGAGCGCCTGCGGTGGTACCCGCCGGACGTGTGGCGCTACGTGCTGGCCTGCCAGTGGCGGCGGATCGCGCAGGAGGAGGCGTTCGCGGCCCGCGCCGCCGAGGACGGCGACGAGCTGGGGTCGCTGGTGGTGACGGCCCGGCTGGTCCGGGAGCTGGGCCGGCTGCTGCTGCTCCTGTCGCGCCGCTGGCCCCCGTACCAGAAATGGGTGATGCGATCGCTGCGCGCCGACCCCGCCGTGCCTCACCTGCTGATCGCGCTGCAGGCGCCGGAGTTCCGGGTGCGCGAGGACGCGCTGTGCACCGCCTTCGAGATCGCCGGCGCCCGGCAGAACGCGCTCGGCCTGGGTGCCGCGGTGCCGGCCGTCCGCCGCAACTTCCACACCCGGCCGTACGCGGTGATCGCCGCGGATCGCTTCGGCCAGGCGCTCGTGCACGAGATCGCCGATCCCGAGCTACGCCGCAGGCCGCTGACCGGCACGGCCGACCAAGTGTTCGACAGCACCGACGTGCTGACCGACCCGGCCAGCCTCCGCCGGATGATGATTCTGCTCTAGACAAATTTTTTGTTCGGTGCGAAGGTCGTCCCCATGGACGACGTCGCAGTGATCGAGGACCCGGCCGCCGCCGAGGTCTCCCTCGACCCGATCCGCAGCCGGCTCCTCGCCGAGCTCGCCCGCCCCGGCTCCGCCACCATGCTCGCCGGCAAGGTCGGCCTCCCCCGGCAGAAGGTCAACTACCACCTGCGCACCCTCGAACAGCACGGCCTCGTCCACCTCGTCGAGGAACGCCGCAAGGGCAACGTCACCGAGCGCATGCTGCAGGCCACCGCCACGTCCTACGTCATCTCCCCCGCCGCGATGGCCGCCGTCGCCCCCGACCCGGCCCGCGCCCCCGACCGGCTCTCCGCCCGCTGGCTCGTCGCCCTCGCCGGCAAGCTCATCCGCGACGTCGGCACCCTGCTCACCGGCGCCGCCACGACCCGGCAACGGGTCGCCACCTTCGCGATGGACGGCGAGATCCGCTTCGCCACCCCCGCCGACCGGGCCGCCTTCGCCGACGAGCTCGCCGCCGCCGTCACCGGCCTACTCGGCAGATACCACAGCTCCACCGGCCGCAAGCACCGCATGGTCGTCGCCGTGCACCCCGCCGTCGACTCCCTCACACAGTGACCCGCCGCATCATCCGCCGCGTCAGCGTGACCCGGCGTGGACTCTTGGAGCAGTGATGGGCAAGGACTTCAGCATCCACCTGGACGCCACCGTCGACGCCGTCCCCGAGCAGATCTGGGATGCCATCGCCACCGGCCCCGGCATCTCCTCCTGGTACCTCGGCCGCACCGAAATCGACGGCGACACCGTGCACACCACCTTCGGCGACATCCCCATGCCGCCCGCTACCGTCACCGCCCGGCAGCCCACCGACCGGTTCGCCCACCGCACCGACACCACCGCCGACGGCCGCTTCCTCGCCACCGAATACCTCATCGAGGGCCGCAACCGGGCCGCCACCGTCCTGCGCACCGTCACCAGCGGCTTCCTGCCCGGCGAGGACTGGGCCGATGAGTACGAGGCCATGCGCTTCGGCACCGAGTTGTTCTTCGCGACCCTTGTCGAATACCTGCGCTACTTCCCCGGCCGCCCCGCCACCCCGGTCACCGTCTTCGGCCCCCCGGTCACCGACTGGCCGGCCACCTGGGCGTCGCTGCACAAGACCCTGGGGCTGAGCCCTGATCCACGCCCCGGCGACCGCACCACCGACGGCGGCCAGATCTACTTCACCAACCCCCAGACCCTCGGGATCCGTACGCCCCAGGGCCTGTACCGCTACATCCGCGGCTTCCACGGCACCCTGGTCGCCGCGCACCAGATCGTCACCGGCGACACCCACCCGGAGCGGTGGGCCACCCTGCTACGCACCCTCAAGCCGTAGCCGCCTTGCTCTGCGCACCAATACGCACCACCTAGCCCACCCTTGCTCTGCTCACCCGTTGGTTGAACCGCAACCCAAAGGACTCGACATGCCCACCGTGACCTCCGCCGACGGCACCACCATCGCCTACGAGACCCTCGGCAGCGGCCCGGCGCTGATCCTCGTCGACGGCGCCATGTGCTACCGCGACAACGGCCCCGCCCGTGACCTCGCCAAGGCCCTGCTCGACACCTACACCGTCTACCTCTACGACCGTCGCGGCCGGGGCGAGAGCGGCAACACGCTGCCCTGGTCCGCCGACCGCGAGATCGACGACCTCGACGCCCTGCTCCGGGTCGCCGGCGGCGAGGCGTACCTGCTCGGTTGCTCTTCCGGCGCCGTCCTGGCCGCCGACGCCGCGAACCGGCTCCCCGGCATCACCCGGATTGCCCTCTACGAGCCGCCGTTCATCGTCGACGACACCCGCGAACCGCGCGAGGCCACCTTCACCCAGGACACCGAAGCGCTGATCGCCCGCGACGACCGCTCCGGCGCCATCAAGAAGTTCATGCGCCACGTCGGCGTACCCGGCATCGTCGTCCACCTGATGACGTTCACCCCACCCTGGAGAAGGCTCCAGGCGGTAGCCCACACCCTCCCGTACGACCTGCACATCCTCGGCGACACCGGCCGCGGCGCCGCACTCGACGCCACCCGCTGGTCCGGCGTCACCGCACCGGCCCTGGTGCTCGACGGCGGCAAAAGCCCGCGGTACATGCGCAACGCGGCCAGGGCACTCAGCGAGGCCCTCCCCAAAGCCGACTACCGTACGCTCCCCGGCCAGACCCACCTGGTCAAAGCCACCGTGGTAGCCCCCGCCGTCAAAGACTTCCTCCCCACCCGGTAACCAACGCCGCACTACCCTCGGGCCCATGACCGAGGCCATGATCGAGATGGATGACGGCGCACCACTGCGCACCTGGACCACCGGCTCGCCGAACCCGCGGAGCATCCCCCTGGTCATGCTGCACGGCGGCCCCGGGATCCCCGACTACCTGAGCCCGGTCGCCGACCTCGTCGACGACCTGTGCCTGGTCCACCGCTACGACCAGCGCGGCACCGGCGGATCACCCTGGGCGGGCGAGCACACCATCGCGCGACACGTACGCGACCTGGCCGCACTGCTGGATGCCTGGGGCCACGACCAGGCCGTTCTGGTGGGGCACTCGTTCGGCACCAACATGGCCGCCTACTTCCTGCTGGCCCATCCCGCCCGGGTGGCCGGCCTGATCCAGATCGCCGGGCCCTTCCTCGAGCCGTGGCGCGAAGCCGACCGGGCAACCCAACGGGCCCGCCGCACCGATGAGCAACAGGCCAGGCTCACCGAACTCGACGCGACCGACCGGCGCACCGACGCCGAGGAGACCGAGTTCCTGACCCTGAAGTGGTCCACCGACCACGCCGACCGGGCGCGGGCCTGGGAGTGGGCGCTGGCCTCGGCCCGCACCATGCGCCCGGTCAACTACTCGATGAACCGCCAGCTCAACGCCGCAGGCCGAGCCGACCCCCTCGAATCCCACGTGGACGAACTCCGCGCCCACCGACCACCCGGCGCGATCATCATCGGCGGCGCCGGCGACAGCCGCCCCGCCGACGCCCTCAGACGCCTCGGCACCCGCCTCGACTGCGAGGTGGTCATCATCGCTGACGCGGGCCACTGCCCGTGGCTCGAAGCACCGGAGCAGTTCGGCCCGACGCTGCGCGCCGCAGTGCAGAAACAGACTCGCTGACACCCCGCCGCGCCTCAGCGCAGAGATAGACCGTCGTCGCGCCTCAGAACCAACCCAGCGGCCACGACTACCCGGCCCCAATTCAAAGGCCAGGTAGTCGTTGATTCCTTTTTGGTCTTGACCGTTCGAGAGCGAGGTAGCGCACCCCGCGTAGAGCGTCCTAGGATGAATGTTGGAGCAATGGATGCCGGGTCGCCACCCGTAAAGCGTCCTAGGATGTTGGTTCCCGGGGACATCTCGGTGTGGTGGCGCGCCCTGCCCCTGCCGGCGCGCCTAGGGTGGGCAGGCGATGAACGAGAACGACACCGAAGAGGCCGTCGAATTCCGGCCCTGCGCACACTGCGGACGCCCGGTCGAGCAGCGGGCCTCCGCCGGCCGCCCGTTCCGCTACTGCCGGGACAACGACGGTGAATGCCAGCGCGCCTCGCGCAACGTCCGGATGCGGCACCGCACCTCCCCCGGCCTCGCCGGGCAGGTCGCCCGCACCTGGGAGGTCGTCGAGCGCCTCGACCAGCTGGTCGGCACGCTGACCGAGTCGCTGCACTCCGAGCTGTCGCCGGCCGGCGTCGACCGGCAGGTGGCCGAGGTCCGCGCCGAGACGTCCGAGCAGGTCGCCGCCGCGCACGCCGAGCGCGACGACGCCCGCCGGGACGCCGAGCGGGCGAGCACCGCGGTCGCTGACGCTCAGCGCATCTCCGCCGCCGCCACCGCGGAACGCGACGAGGCCCGCCGGCACGCTGCGGAGTCGGAACGCAAGGCGGCCGCCGCCACCCAGGCCGCCGAGCAGGCCCAGGCGGCCCGCGACGACGCCCGGCGCGAGGCGACCGCGGCGACGGCGCTGCGCGAACGCGCCGAGACCGACCGGGACGCCGCCCGCGACGAGCTGACCGCGGCCCGCACCGAGGTCCAGGACGTCCGCCGGGAACGCGACGCGGTGGAGCGGGAGCTGACGGCCGCGCTGCGCGACGCCCAGGCCGCGGCGGAACGCGCCGAGCACCTGCGCCAGGAGCGTGACCAGGCCCGCGAGGAGACCCGCGGCGCCGAATCGGCACTGGTCACGGCGCGGCGCGAGCTGGGCGGGCAACTCGAGGCCGCCAAGCAGGACACCGAGCGCGTACGCCAGGAGGCCGCCGCCGCCCGCACCGAAGCCGAGACTGAATTGTCCCGTTCCCGGCAGGAAGCGGCCGCCGCGGCGTCCGAACGCGACACTCTGCGCCGGCTGCGCGAGGATCTGGAGCGCACCGCCCAGCGGGCCGTCCAGGACCGCACCGACCTGGAACACCGCCTCGCCACCGCCCGGGCCGAGGCCGACGCCGCCCAGACCCGCGCCGCCCAGCTCTCCACCCAGGTGAGCGACCTCGCATCAGCACTGGCCACCCTGGGCGGAGCCCGAGCCGCCGCCCCCAGCGAGCCAGGCAGCGCCCCCACCCAAGCGGACCAGCCGCGCACCGTGCCCGCCCAGGCGGAACCCGACCAGCGGTGACGATCGCGGCGCGCCCGCACACGCGGGAGTGAAGAACGCCTCAGCTTTGGTGAGCGACGGACGAACAGTGCGGGTCGAACGGGCGAAACGCGGGGCAGAATCGCGGATTAGCGGTCGAGTGACCCATATCGCACCACCCGCAGATCTCGCATAAGGCCGTAAAGTCGACCAAGGTCCACTGCGCGGGGGGTCCGCCGTGCCGGGTCATGGCCGCGGGCGGTTACGCTCGTAGCGTTAACACCGCCGTCACAACGGTGGAACCGGAGCCTCGGCGACCGTGGAATCCCATGGGCGCCACTTTCGTTACACCAACGAGAGCAGCACCACGAGCGAGGGGAAAGCCGATCATGGGCGAACGCATGCTGCGCGGCAGCCGTCT
>DASWMR010000664.1:0-4661 GCA_036399635.1 Actinoplanes sp.
CGGCCATCAACCGCCGGCCATCAACCGCCGGCCATCAACCGCCGGCCATGGCGCCGACCACCAGGAACGGCTGCTTGCCGGTCTGGACCGGCTCGGGCAACGGATTGTCCGGTGAATCGTTGGACAGATCCTCCTCGCAGGCGAAGAACCGCACGAAGGCTCGGCGCTGCCCACTCCGGCGGTCGCGCATGGTGTCGAGCAGCATCGGGAACTGCTGCTCGAGCGCGTCCAGCAGGGTGCGCTGGGTGACCGGACCGGTGAGGTCGAGATGCACCTCGCCGGTAATCCGGGCCAGATTTTTCAGGTGGGCCGGCAGCACCACGCGGATCACGGCAGGACCTGCGCCTCGACCGACAGCACAGCCGGCAGATCACGCACGATCGGCGCCCAGGTGTCGCCGCTGTCCGACGACCCGTACACCTGGCCGCCGGTGGTGCCGAAGTAGACACCGCAGTCGTCCAGGGTGTCGACGGCCATCGCGTCGCGCAGCACGTTGACGTAACAGTCGGACTGCGGCAGCCCGGCGGTCAGCGGCTGCCAGTCGTCGCCGCCGCTCTGGCTGCGGTAGACGCGCAGCCGGCCGTCCGGCACGTAGTGCTCGGAGTCGCTGGTGATCGGCACGACGTACACCGTTTCCGGGTCGTGGGCGTGCACCGCGATCGGGAACCCGAAGTCGGTCGGCAGGTCACCGCTGATCTCCCGCCACCGCCCGCCCGCGTCGTCGGTACGCATCACGTCCCAGTGCTTCTGCATGAAGAGGGTGTCCGGCCGGGACGGGTGCATGGCCAGCCGGTGCACGCAGTGGCCGACCTCGGCGTCCTCATCGGGGATCTGCCCCGAACGCAGGCCCCGGTTGATCGGCTGCCAGGTGGCGCCACCGTCGTCGGTGCGGAACGCGCCGGCCGCCGAGATGGCGACGAAGATCCGCTGCGGGTCGACCGGATCGAGGATGATCGTGTGCAGGCACATGCCACCGGCGCCGGGCTGCCATTGCGGGCCTGACTCGTGCTGCCGCAACGCGGTCAGCTCCTGCCACTGCTCGCCACCGTCGGTGGACCGGTAGAGGGCGGCGTCCTCGCCGCCGGCGTAGACCGTGTCGGGGTCGGTGCGGGACGGCTCGAGATGCCAGATCCGCTTGAACTCCCACGGCCGGGGTGTGCCGTCGTACCACAGGTGTTCGCCGACCGTCCCCTGGTAGGCGAAGTCGTTGCCGACCGGCTGCCAGGACCGGCCACCGTTGTCGGACCGCTGGATCACCTGCCCGAACCAGCTCGAGGACTGCGATGCCCAGAGCCGGTCGGGATCGGCGGGCGAGCCGTTGACGTGGTAGATCTCCCACCCGCCGAAATGGGGCCCGCTCACCTGCCAATCACGACGGGCGCCGTCCGCTGTCAGGATGAACGCACCCTTGCGGGTGCCCACCAGTAGTCGTACCCGGCTCATCGCCGTCCCCTTCCGATGTTTGCCCCTGCTGCTCGGTCCCCGGCATCATCGCGCACCCCACCGACATTTTTCCGGGACGCCGGGCAAGAGACCGTCGCACGACGCCACCGCGCCCGCAGTCTAGGAACCGGCACGGCGCGCGCCGGTTACCTTGCGCGACCGCCTGGAGTACTCTCCGGTGGTGGTCGACCATCGTTCGGACGAGGGGCGGGCACCCGCCAGGTCCACGATCGATGCTGCCGCAGAGGCCGGCACGACAGATGCTGGCACGACAGATGCTGGCACGACAGATCCGCTCGCCGTCCACTATGACGATGAGGAGATGCCCGCTCGGCAGCTGACCGGCCGGGTCGCGTACGCGGTGTCGGTCGTGGCGTTTGTGGTTGCGCTCCTGGTTCTTTGGCAGGTGTTCCGGCCGCTCGCCCGGGGTAGCCAGTTCTATCTCATCGTCTTTCTCGCCGGCACCCTGCCGCTGGTCTTCCTGGCCTACCGGTCGGGCCTTGGCCGGCGTGGTCGGGAGCGGCCGACGGTGCTCGACTGGCTCCTGGCCGGCGCCACGCTGCTGGTCTGTCTGTACCCGGTCGGCCCGTTCGGCGGCGGTTACGACGGATTCCTCGATCGGCAGGGCCTGCTCGACGGGGTGGACGTGGCGTTCGGTGCGGTGCTCCTGCTGCTGGTGATCGAGGCCTGCCGGCGTACCACCGGGTTGGCTCTGCCCCTGGTCTGCCTGGCCTTTCTCGGTTATGGCTACTACGGCGGGCTGTTTCCGCAGGGCTGGTCGATCGCGCACGCCGGGCTGGATTTCGGGCAGATCGTCGACGCGCTCTATAACTCCGGCAGCGGGTTCTACGGCACCCCGCTGGACGTCGCCGCGTCGTACATCGTGCTGTTCACCATCTACGGAGCGGTCCTCGAGCTCTCCGGCGCCAGTCGGTTCTTCGTCGACCTGTCGATCGCCGCGTTCCGCAGGTCGCGCAGTGCCGCCGGGCGCACCGCGGTCGCCGCCGGCTTCCTGCTCGGCACCGTCTCCGGCTCAGGCACCGCCACCGCGGTTAGCGTCGGCGCGGTCACCTGGCCGATGCTGCGCCGGGCCGGCTACCCCGCCGAACAGGCCGGCGGGATGCTCGCCGCGGCCGGCGTCGGGGCGATCCTGTCGCCGCCCACACTCGGCGCCGCCGCGTTCATCGTCGCCGAATACCTCGACGTCTCCTACCTGACCGTGCTCGGCTGGGCGACCATCCCCACCCTGCTCTATTACCTGGGCATCCTGCTGGCGGTCGAGATCGACGTCCGCCGGTTCCGGGTCCGCGGGCTGGACACGCCGCCGACCGGGGCGCTGCGGTTGCTCGGCCGCTTCGGCTACCACTTCTCGTCGTTGGCGCTCATCGTCGTACTGCTGGCTCTGGACGTGAGCGCGACCCGCGCGGTGGTCTATGCCACCCTGCTGGCCCTGGCCCTCTCGTTCCTCGACCGGCGCACCTGGGTGACCCCGCGCCGGCTGTTCACCGCGCTCTCCGCGGGGGTGCGCGGCGTGCTGCCGGTCGTCGCGGTCTGCACTGCGGCGGGCATCATCACCGCCGTCACCACCAAGACCGGGCTCGGCGCGCAACTCGCGTCGCTGCTGGTCAGCGGCGCCCGCGCGGTCACCTCGAACCCGACCGCGGTCCTCGCGCTGACCGTGGTGCTAGCCGCCGTCGCCCTCGCGATCCTCGGCCTGGCCGTGCCGGTCACCGCCAGCTTCATCATCGGCTGGGTGATCATCGGGCCGGCCCTGCTCGGTCTCGGCGTGCCGGCCCCCGCGGCGGCGATGTTCGTCTTCTACTACTCGGTGCTCTCCGAGGTCACCCCGCCGACCGCGCTGGCCGCGGTCGGTGCCGCCGCGATCACCGGCGGCCGCACCGTCCCGACCATGTGGCAGGCCCTCAAGTACGCCCTGCCCGCCTTCCTCGCGCCGATCGCGTTCGTGCTCACCGCTCCCGGCTCGTACCTGCTGGGCCGCGGGCCGTTCCTCGGCATCGTCTGGACCACGGCCGTCGCGATGCTCGCGGTGGCCGGGCTCGCGGTGGCGACCGGCGGCTGGCTGCCTGGGGTGGGGCCGGCGGGTACGCCCAGTCGCGTGCTCGCCGGGCTCGGCGGGCTCCTCCTGCTCTACCTGGAACCAGTGACGATCGCCGTCGGGGTCGGTGCGCTGGGGCTGGCCACCGTGGTGGCCTTCCTGGCTCCCGCGCCCGCGGCGGACCTCGATTCTCTTGCGGACACCAACGGACGGGGCTGACATGAGACGAATGGCAATCGTGGTGCTGGTATTGGCGCTGGCCGGCGCGGTCACCGGCTGCGGCGGGCGGCGGGACACCGCCACTACCGATGCGGGCGGCGCGGTCACCTGCGAGGTGCGCACCGAGACCCGGGTCGGCATCGCGACCGGGAACGCCACCGGCGTGTACTTCGCGCTGGGCAACGCGTACGCCGCGCAGATCGGTGCCACCGGCGGCAAGGTCAAGGCCACCGCGGCGGAGACCGGCGCGTCGGTGCAGAACATCCAGCAGCTGGCCGCCGGCACGTACGCCGTCGCGTTCTCGCTGGCCGACACCGCGGCCGACGCGATCAACGGCACCGGCAGCTTCGACCGCAAGCAGCCGATCGCCGCGCTGGCCCGGATCCACACCAACTACACCCAGGTGGTCGTGCGCAAGGCGGCCGGCATCAAGGACGTCGCCGGCATGCGCGGCAAGCGGGTCTCGACCGGCTCACCGAAATCCGGCACCGAGGTCATCGCCAAGCGGATGCTCGAGGCCGCCGGCCTCAACCCGGCGACGGACATCAGCGCCCAGAAGCTCGACCTGACCAAGACCGTCGACGGCATGAAGGACGGCTCGATCGACGCCTTCTTCTGGTCTGGTGGCCTGCCCACGCCGGGCGTGAGCGATCTGCTGACCACCGCCGCCGGCAAGGTCGAGTTCCTCGACGTCACCGGCCTGCTGCCCGGTCTGCAGAAGACCAACCCGGTCTATGAGCAGGGTGTCATTCCGGCCGCGACATACCGCACCCCGGCCGACGTACGCACCGTCGTCGTCCCCAACCTTCTGCTCGTGCGCGACGATCTCGACCCGGACGTCGCCTGCGTGCTGACCAAGACCCTCTTCGACCGCAAACCCCAATTGGAGCAGGCGAACGCGGCCGCCAAGGAGATCACCCTGCCGAACGCCCGCCGGACCGAC
>DASWMR010000665.1:0-11121 GCA_036399635.1 Actinoplanes sp.
GCCCCGCAGACCGCCCCGCAGACCGCCCCGCAGACCGCCCCGCAGACCGCCGAATAGCCGGCCGGTCACCGCCGGGCTCCTGTGCAACCGAACTGCCACCGGCGCCGGTCCTCAAGCGGCGCGGCCGGATGCCGACCTTTAGGGCCATGAGCGTAAGCAGCGGAGTGCGGCCGGTGGGCGCGAGCTTCGGTCCCGCAGTGCTGCCCGCGGCCGCCGACGGCCTGCAGGAGGCGCTGCTCGCCGACCTGGTGGCGTTCATGACCAAGGAGACCCCGTCGGTGCAGCACGCGCTCGACCTGATCGAGCCGCACCTGCGGGTGGCCGTCGGGCTGACCGCCGCCACCGTGTTCGAGCTCGACTCGGAGACCGGCCTGCTCAACCCGGCCGCCCGCATCGGCCTACCCGGCGGGCGGGATCTGCTGGCCGCCGGCAAGGTGTTCCGGATGGCGGCCGGCGCGGCGCCGGTGGTCGACGGCGAGCGGATGGCGGTCCGGCTGCGCATCGGCGGGCAGACCGTCGGCGTGCTGCTGCTCACCGGCACCAGCCTGACCGCCCTGCGCCCGGAGACAATCGCCCCGATCGCCCTGCACCTGGCCACCACACTGCAGGCGCTGGTCGCCGAGAAGCAGCGCCAGTTCCTCTCGCACGTCGCCACTACGATCCGCCGGATGTTCGAGGGCGGCATGGCCGCGACCAGCATGGAGGCCGCCGGCCGGGTCCTCGCCCGCTCCGCCGCGGCCGGCTTCCGCTCCGAGCTCGGTGCGGTCTTCCTGGTGGACCCGGACGGCCGGATCAGCTATGTGCACAGCGTGGGGCTGCCGCTGGACGGCGTGCCGCTCGACGGCCTGGTCGGGGTGGCGGCCGACCGCTCGCCGGTGTGGCAGTCGGTGGCCGACGGGCGCCCGGCGCTGGTCGCCGACGCCTCGACGGCGCAGGTCATGGAGGGCGGCTTGATCCAGCTGATGGCGCTGCGCTCGTTCATCGCGATGCCGATGATGTCGGCGAACGGACCGGTCGGGCTGATCCTGTGCGGGGACGCGTCGGCCGGCCGGGAGTGGACCAGCCGGGACCGCATTCTCGCCGAGCAGCTCGCCGTCGAGGGCACCCTGATCGTGGACAGCGCCGGCATGCGTCAGGCCGCCCAGGCCCACGTCGCCGAGCTGAGCCACCAGGCGTTCCACGACTCGCTGACCGGCTTGCCGAACCGCTCCTACCTGCTCGACCGGGCCCAGCACTCGGTGCGCGAGGCGGACGCGAACGGCCGCCGGGTGGCGCTGCTGCTGCTCGACCTGAACGGCTTCAAGCAGGTCAACGACACGGCCGGGCACCAGGCCGGCGACGTCCTGCTGCAGCAGGCTGCCGAGCGGGTGCTCGGCGCGGTGCGCGACGGCGACGTGGTGTCCCGGCTCGGCGGCGACGAGTTCGCCATCCTGCTGACCCGCGACCCGGACGAGGACGCGGCGGCCGACGTGGCCGGGCGGATCTGCGACCGGCTGCGCGAGCCGTTCACCATCGACGGCCACCAGGTCACGATCGGCGGCAGTGTCGGGATCGCGCTGTTCCCGGACGACGCGACCGACTACGACGCGCTCATGCGCGGTGCCGACGAGGCGATGTACGAGGCCAAGCGGGAGACCAAGGCACTCGGCGGGGGCTCCCGGCGAATCACCCGCCGATGATCCTGACTACCCGGCGCGGCTGACTACCCGGTCACGATGGCGGTCACCGTGATGCCTACGAGCGCGCCGCCGAGCAGCAGGCCGGCACCGAACCGGCGGGTCTCCGGCCGCCACAGGCACACCCCGGTGAACAGGATGAACAGCGGCAGCCAGCCCCAGTAGGTAAGGCTCCGGCCGGCCATCGACGGGAACGCCCGCATCGTCCCCAGCGACGCCGCGCACGGACCGAGGCACCCCAGGGCGAGGCCGCTGAGCAGGCCGCCGAGCAGTCCGCGGTCGAGCAGTTGGGGCGGCAGCGGTGGCGAACCCACCGTCAGGACCGGGTCGTCGTCGCCGTGCCGGGCCAGGGTCAGCACGTATCCGTCCGGGTCGCGCACGACGAGCAGGCGCCCGTCCAGGCCGGTGGCGTCGTCCACCCGGCAGCCGCTCGCCGACCACAGGTCGCGGACCACGTCGTACACCTCGTCGACCAGACCAGCCGGTCCCGGACCGCCCAGATCCGGCAGGCGCCCGCCGCGCAGCAGGCGATTCCCGCCGGGCCCGGCGCCGAAGAAGTCGGCGATTGCCGACGTTCGCCCCGGCTTGCCGAACAGCTCGTCGGGCGGCTCCACCTCTTCGGGCAGGCGGAGGAACTGCGCCGGGACGGCGATCAGCTGCAGCCCGGGGTACGCCTGCACGGTGGTGGCCAGGCGCTGCTCCACGCCCCGGCCCGCCTCCGTGCGGCTCGGCGCGCCCTCGCCCGATCCAGCCTGCGTCACCCGCGCAGAATCGCGCACATTCCCCGGCCCGTCCGCAATATCGGCAAACCCGGGACAGGGCCGCTGGTGGACGTGCCGCGGCCGGCGGCGGTCGGGAGCCCACTTAGACTTCACTCCCATGCTCACGATGCAGGACGCGCTGGCCCGGCTGACCGCGTACTGGACGGATCAGGGCTGCCTGACCGTCCAGCCGATGAACACCGAGGTCGGCGCCGGGACGCTCAACCCGGCGACGTTCCTGCGGGTGCTGGGGCCGGAGCCGTGGCGGGTGGTCTACGTCGAGCCGTCGGTGCGGCCGGACGACTCGCGCTACGGCGAAAACCCGAACCGCCTGCAGACACACACCCAGCTCCAGGTCATCCTCAAGCCCGACCCGGGCAACCCGCAGGAGCTCTATCTGGGCAGCCTGGCCGCGCTCGGCGTCGACGTGCATGCGCACGACATCCGATTCGTCGAGGACAACTGGGCCTCCCCCGCGCTTGGCGCCTGGGGCCTCGGCTGGGAGGTCTGGCTGGACGGGCTGGAGATCACCCAGTTCACCTACTTCCAGCAGGCGGGCACCCGCACCCTCGACCCGGTGAGCGTGGAGATCACCTACGGCATCGAACGCATCATCATGGCGTTGCAGGACAAGCAACACTTCAGAGACATCGCGTACGCGCCGGGGATCTCCTACGGCGAGGTGTTCGGGCAGGGCGAGTACGAGATGTCGCGGTACTACCTGGACGACGCCGACGTGGACGCCAACCGGCAGCTGCTGGAGATCTATGCCGCCGAGGCGCAGCGGATGATCGACGCCGGCCTCCCGGTCCCGGCGCACACCTATGTCCTCAAGTCCTCGCAGGCGTTCAACGTGCTGGACGCCCGCGGCTCGGTGTCCACCGCCGACCGGGCCGCCGAGTTCGGCCGAATGCGTCGGCTGGCCGGCGAGGTGGCGAAGCTCTGGGTGGCCCGGCGTGACGAGCTCGGCCACCCGCTGGGCCTTGTCGAGCCGCTGCGGCCGGCGGTTGCGGTGGCGCCGCCCGCCGACCGGACCGGGCCGCGCACGCTGGTCTTCGAGGTCGGCACCGAGGAACTCCCGGCGGCCGAGGCCCGCTCGGCGCGCGAGCAGCTGCACCGGGAGCTGACCACCGGACTCGCCGCGACCCGGCTCGCCCACGACGAGGTGCGGGTCTTCGCGACCCCCCGGCGGTTGGTCGCGGTGGTCCCGTCGGTTGCGGCCAAAGAGGACGACCACGTACGTACGGTGCGCGGTCCCAAAGCCTCTGCGGCGTACGCGGCCGACGGCAGTCCGACCAGGGCGCTCGACGGGTTCCTCCGCGGCCAGGGGCAGACCGTGGCGGACGTGCGGACCGTGGACTTCAACGGCGTACCGCACACGGTTGTCGAAAAGTACGAAGCCGGTCGCGCGGCACCCGCCGTGCTCGCCGACGTGCTCGCGGGGGTGGTGACCGGCCTGCGGGCCGCGAAGAACATGCGGTGGAACGACCCGCAGCTCTCCTTCAGCCGGCCGATCCGCTGGCTGACCGCGCTCTGGGGCGATGACATCGTGCCGGTTGCGGTGGGCGTGCTGGCCGCCGGGCGGCAGACCCGGGTGCTGCGCACGGCCGCGACGCCGGTGGTGCCGATCGCGTCCGCCGAGACGTTCATGGAGACCCTCGCGCTCAACGGCATCGTCGCCGACCCGGAGGACCGGTACGACCTGATCGTCACCGGCGCGCAGGACCTGGTCTATCCGGACGGCCGGATCGACGTACCCGGTGAAGCCGCGCTGATCGACCAGATCACCTACCTGGTCGAGGCGCCGACGCCGCTGCTCGGCACGTTCGACGAGAGCTACCTGTCGCTGCCGGACGCGGTGCTCACCACGGTGATGCGCAAGCACCAGCGCTACCTGCCGGTGCGCGACGCCGACGGTGCGCTGCTGCCGATGTTCGTCACGGTGGCCAACGGCCCGGTCGACGTGGAGCTGGTGCGGACCGGCAACGAGGCGGTGCTGCGCGCCCGGTACGAGGACGCGGCGTTCTTCTACCGCGCCGACCGGGACACCCCCCTGCCCGTGCTGCGCGAGCGGCTGCACCGGCTGACCTTCACCGACCGGCTCGGCTCGATGGCCGACCGCGCGGTGCGGATCGCCGACCTGGCGACCGCGCTGGCGGACCGGCTCGGCCTGTCCTCAGCCACCCTGGACCGAGCCGCCGACCTGGTGAAAGTCGACCTGGGCTCGCAGCTGGTCACCGAGATGACAAGCCTGGCCGGGACGATGGCCCGCGACTACGTGCTGCACGCGGGCGAGCCGCGGGCGGTGGCCCAGGCCGTCGCCGAGGCCGAGCTCCCCCGGCACACCTCCGACGCCCTGCCCGCCTCGGTGCCCGGCGCCCTGCTCTCGCTCGCCGACCGCCTGGACCTGGTCACCGGCCTGGCCGCCACGGTCGGCCTGCCGACCGGCAGCAGCGACCCGTTCGCGGTGCGTCGGGCGGTGCTCGGCATGCTGGCGGTGCACCGCGCCCACCCGTCGCTGGCCCCGCTGTCGCTGGCCGACGCGCTGGAGGCGGCGGCCGGGCTGCAGCCGGTCAAGGTGACAGTCCTCGACGAGATCCGCGAGTTTCTGACCCGCCGCCTCGAGCAGATCCTCCTCGATGAGGGCAACCCGGTCGACCGAGTCCGGGCCGTCCTGCCGCACGCCGTCCGCCCGCCGGTCGCCGATCGTCTGCTGGGCCAGCTGGCCTCGCTGAGCACCGACCCCGATTTCACCGCGGTGGCCGCGGCGATCCAGCGGGCCCGGCGCATCGTGCCGCCGGGCACCCCGGCCGCGTACGACCCGGGGATGTTGACCGAACCGGCCGAGGTGGCCCTGCACGAGGCGGTCAGCGCGGTCCCCGCCGTTTTGGATCCGGACCTGGTGGCCTTCACCGCCGCAACCGGCCCGCTGGTGGGCCCGGTGACGAGGTTCTTCGACGAGGTCTTCGTGATGGCCGACGATCCGGCGGTCCGCGCGGCCCGCCTCGGCCTGCTGGCGGCGGTCCGCGATCTGGGCGCCGGCCTGCTCGATTGGCCCGCCCTGCGGATCTGATCCGGGCGGCGTGAGGCTTTCGCCGCCGTTTTCTTGATCGCCACGCGTACGACGCCTTCGTGTCGGGATCATCCGTTCGACTCTTCTCGGGACCGCCGACGAGAGCCGCCGGAGCCGAGTCCCGTGGAGGAAACTCGTGGCTGATCGACGTCAGGTGCTGCGCATGGGCGCCGTCGCCGCCGCCGTGCCCGCCCTGTCCGTGCCGGTCCTATCCGCGCCCGCCCTCTCCGCGCCGGCCCGGTCCGCGCCGGCCCGGTCTGTGCCCGCTCGGTCTGTGCCCGCCCTGGCGCATGATCGGGCGACCCGCACCTCGGAGGTCTTCGGCCACCGCGGTGCCTCCGGCTACCGTCCCGAGCACACCCTCGCCTCGTACGAGCTGGCCGCCCGCCTGGGCGCCGACTACCTCGAGCCCGACCTGGTGTCCACGAAGGACCACGTGCTGGTCTGCCGGCACGAGCCGGAGATCGGCGGCACCACCGACGTGGCGAGCCGTCCCGAGTTCGCCGACCGCAAGCGCACGATACTGCTCGACGGCGTCAGTGTGACCGGCTGGTTCACCAACGACTTCACGCTGGCCGAGCTGAAGACGCTGCGGGCGGTCGAGCGGCTGCCCGCCGTGCGCCAGCAGAACACCATCTACAACGGCCTGTTCCAGGTGCCGACCTTCCAGGAGCTCCTCGACCTGCGCCGGAAGCTGTCCCAGGAACTGGGCCGGGACCTGGGCGTCATCCCGGAGACCAAGCACCCGACGTACTTCCGGGAACTCGGCCTCGAGCTGGAGACGCCGCTGGTGCGGACCCTCGAACACAACAAGCTCAACCGGCGGGGCGCCCGGGTGTGGATCCAGTCGTTCGAGGCGGCCAACCTGCGGGTGCTCAACGACCGGTACCGCGTACCGGTGAACCTGATTTTTCTGACGAGTGCGGCGGGCAGCCCGTTCGCCGACACCCGGACGTATGCCGACTACCTGACGCCCGCCGGGCTGAAGGAGCTCGCCACGTACGTCGACGGGATCGGGCCGGACAAGAACCAGGTGATCCCCCGGTTGGCGGACAACACGCTGGGCTCGCCGACCAGGCTGGTGGCCGATGCGCACGCGGCGGGTCTGCGGGTCATTCCCTACACGTTCCGCGCGGAGAACCAGTTCCTGCCGGCGGAATACCAGGTCGGTAGCGACCCGACGGCGTACGGGCGGGCGATCGACGAACAGATCACCTTCCTGCGTACCGGCATCGACGGGTTGTTCACCGACCAGCCCGACGTCGGCGTGCTGGCGCGTACGCTGCGCGGTTGAGCTGGCCCTTCGTACCGGCCGGGACCTGTGTCCCGGCCGCTTCAATGCTTGGGGACAATCGTGGGGTAGAGGTGCTCGAAGCTGAGCGCCTTGCCGAAGCCGTTGGCCACGATGAACGTGATGCCGAGCAGAATGCCGAGCACCACGACGGCGAAGAGCAGATAGCCGATCGCCCGGCCGAGCGGCCGCGGCGCCGGACTGGTCACGCCGGAGTCGTGCACCTGCGCGGTGCCGCCGGCCGACCAGGCCAGCGAGCGGATGCCGAGGGCGAACAGGATCGGCAGGCCGGCGCCGAGAGCCAGGCCGACGAGCAGGACGCGCCAGGCGCCGTCCAGGGCGAATCCGAAGTTGTGCATGCCGGGGTCCTTCAGCTTGTAGCGGCGGGCGGGAACGCGTTCAGCTTGTCGCGGCGGGAACGCGTTCAGCTTGTCGCCGCGGCGGGGACGCGTTCAGCTTGTCGCCGCGGCGGGGACGCGTTCGGTGGTCGGCGCCGGCGGGGGAACCGCGGTGGACCAGTCGTCGTTGACGTTGTGGTGATCGACGGGCAGCCGGCGCGAATGCCACCACATGGCCGCGGACGCGGCAACCAGTAGGGCGAAGACCACGACCGCCCCGGCCAGGCCGCCGACCAGATCGCCGATCCACCACATCAGCGCACCGATCACGCCGGCCGCCGGGAGGGTGATCATCCAGGCAGCGATCAGGCGGCCGGCCATCCGCCAGCGCACCTGCGCACCGGGACGGCCCACGCCCGAGCCGAGGATCGAGCCGGTGGCCACGTGCGTGGTGGAGAGCGCGAAGCCGAGATGACTCGAGGCCAGGATGACAGCGGCCGACGAGGACTGCGCGGCCATGCCCTGCGCGGGGGCGATGTCGACCAGTCCCTTGCCCATCGTGCGGATGATCCGCCAGCCACCCAGGTAGGTGCCGAGCGCGATGGCCACCGCGCAGGCGACCTTGACCCAGAACGGGATGTTCTTGGTGTCCGTCCAGTCGCCCGAGGCGATCAGGGCGAGCGTGATGACGCCCATCGTCTTCTGCGCGTCGTTGGTGCCGTGCGCCAGCGACACCAACGAGGCGCTGCCGATCTGACCCCACTTGAAGCCCTGGTCGGTGAAGCGGGCCGCGAGGCCGGCGGTGATCCTGAAGATCGTCCAGGTGCCGGCCGCGGCGACCACACCCGCGATGACCGGCGACAGGACCGCGGGCAGCAGCACCTTGCCGAGCACGCCGTCCAGCTTCGAACCGTCGCCGGTCCAGTTGACCCCGGCCCAGCCGAGACCCGCGATCGAGGCGCCGATCAGGCCGCCGAACAGCGCGTGCGACGAGCTCGAGGGCAGCCCGAACAGCCAGGTCAACAGGTTCCAGGCGATCCCGCCGACGAGCCCGGCCAGCACGATCAGCAGCAGGGCCGTCCCGCCGTCGGAGACGAGCGCGGCCTTCGGCGTACCGTTGGAGTTTTGGATCTTGACGACCGCATTGGTCACGGTCAGCGCCACCTGCACCGAGAGGAAGGCGCCGACGAGATTGAGCAGGCCCGAGAGGGCGACCGCGGTCTTCGGTGGCAGGGCCTTGGTGGCGATCGTGGTGGCCATCGCATTGGCGGTGTCGTGAAACCCGTTGGTGAAGTCGAAGGTCAGAGCCGTCACGATCACCAGAGCGAGGATCACCGAGGTTTGGGTCACGCGGGGATCGTCACCCGCGTGGATGTCCGCTTTCTAGAGGGTGAACCTCGCCTTTTGGATATTTCCCTCGCGTTAACCTGGCGTTTCCCTAAAATGAACGCATAGTCACGAACTTCTATACGTTAGGTGAACGGTCGGGCCCGGTGGACCCGGCCGTTCCTGTGTAGTTTCTGTGCCGTTCACTTGCCCGGTCGGCTCGTTATTCGGTCGGCGGGTCCACCAACGGCCAGCCGCCGGACGCGAGCCGGGCGGACACCCGCGCCACTTCCTCGTCGCTCGCCTTCTGCAGGACCGCGTCGTTGATCATTTCCTCGATGTCGTTGACGCTGATCGGGTCGTCGGTCAACGCGGCCTGATCCGCGAGATCCTTGGCAATCTGGTGGACCTCCTCGTCGGTCAGCTTGCGGCGCAGCAGGCCGAGCAACGCGACGTAGTCCTGTCGCGGCACCCCGGTGGGATACCCGGCACGCAGCCATCCCACCGAGCGGGTCAAGAAATTGGAGCGGGTTTCGCTCACCGCAGTCCCCTCACTTGGTCGCTTACTTGTCAATGATCGTCGGGTAGAGGTGCTCGAAGCTGATCGCCTTGCCGAAGCCGCTCGCCACGATGAACGTGATGCCGAGCAGCGCGGCCAGGACCACGATCGCGAAGAGCACCCAGGCGACGATCGTGCCGATCGGGTGCGCCTTCGGCCCGGTCACGCCGGACTCGTGCACCTCGGCCTCGCCGCCGGCACCGTACGCCAGCGAACGGATGCCGAGGGCGAACACGGTCGGCAGGCCGGCGCCGAGAATGAGGCCGGCGAGCAGCACTTTCCAGGCCCCTTCCAGGGCGAATCCCAGGTTGTGCATGTCGGCGTCCCTTCTCAGCCGGCCGCGCCGGCCGGAACGCGTTCCGCTGCCGGGGCGTCGGCCCACTCGTCGTTGACGTTGTTGTGGTCGACCGGCTCGCGGCGCGAGCGCAGATACATGTATCCGGCTAGGGCGATCAGCAGCACGAAGATCACCACGGCGCCGGCCAGCCCACCGACCAGGTCACCGATGAACCACATCAGCGCGCCGACCAGACCGGCCGCCGGCAGCGTGATCATCCAGGCGGCGATCATGCGGCCGGCCACCCGCCAGCGCACCTGCGCGCCCGGCTTGCCCACCCCGGAACCGAGGATCGAACCGGTCGCCACGTGCGTGGTGGAGAGCGCGAAGCCGAGGTGACTCGAGGCCAGGATGACCGCGGCCGAGGCGGACTCGGCGGCGAGCCCCTGCGGCGGGGCGATCTCGACCAGGCCCTTGCCCAGGGTGCGGATGATGCGCCAGCCGCCGAGGTAGGTACCGAGGGCGATGGCGATCGCACAGGCGGCCTTGACCCAGAACGGGATGTTCTTGGTGTCGGTCCAGTCGCCGGTCGCGATCAGCGCGAGGGTGATGACGCCCATCGTCTTCTGCGCGTCGTTGGTGCCGTGCGCCAGCGAGACCAGCGACGCACTGCCGATCTGGCCCCAGCGGAAGCCGTTGTCGGTGAACCGCTGCGCGACCCCGAGGGTGACCTTGTAGATCAACCAGGTGCCGACCGCGGCGACCAGACCCGCGATGACCGGCGACATCAGCGCGGGCAGGATCACCTTGCCGACCACGCCGTCCAGCTTGGAGCCGTTGCCGTTCCAGTTGACCCCGGCGAAGCCGAGCCCCGCGATGGACGCACCGATCAGGCCGCCGAACAACGCGTGCGACGAGCTGGACGGCAGCCCGAGGAGCCAGGTCAGCAGGTTCCAGATGATGCCGCCGACCAGGCCGGCGAGCACGATCAGCAACAGTGCTGTCCCGCCGTCGGAGACCAGCTCCTGCTTGGGTGCGCCGCTCGAGTCCTGGATCTTGACGACGGCGTTGGTAACGGTCAACGCGACCTCAACCGAGAGGAACGCGCCGACGAGGTTAAGGATGCCGGAGAGAGCCACGGCCACCTTTGGCTGCAGCGCTCTCGTGGCGATGGACGTGGCCATCGCGTTCGCGGTGTCGTGGAACCCATTGGTGAAGTCGAAGCCGAGGGCAGTGACCACCACCAGGGCCAGAATGACCGTTGTCTCTGTCACCAGGCCAGCTTCGCGCCGCAAAGGTCAGACCTGAAAGGCCCGGAAGACCACTGCGTGAGAGTTCGCGCCATGGCCGCGGTCTGGTCACCCGCCGTTTGCCAAAACGTTAATGAACTCCAGGTTTCACCTCCATTCGGCCCGCGTTGTCGGTCCCGCCCCACCCTTCCGCAATATCACTCTTCGTAATTTGAATGTCACACTGGGCACCGCTCCTCGCCATCCGGTCATTGGCCATTTTCGACTGGATGATCGGTGGAATCGGCGCAGGTCGAGAGATGATCGCCGATCGCCCGGCGAATCCGGCCCGGCGGCTCTCACCACGGGCGCCTCCGTCCACGGAGAGTGATGGGGCAGCGGAACCCCCAGCGAAAGAGGTGGCCATGCCCAACGCGGAGCTGCTCGACGCGGTGGCGATAGTCGGTGGCGCGACCGGATTCGGCGGGCTCATCCAGGCCTACATCCGGCACCGCACGCTGGTGCGGTGCCGCTCCTCGGCCACCCGCGCGGTCGCACACCGGCAGCGCCTGCGGCGCGGGTTGACGGGTC
>DASWMR010000666.1:0-6434 GCA_036399635.1 Actinoplanes sp.
CGTACGGCGGCACCATCGCCGCCCTGCTGGCACTCGCCGCCGGGCAGGTGGTCTCGTACGTCAAGGCCCGCGCCCAGAGTCTCGCGATGGACGCCGACGTGGGCATCGCCGAGCGCCTGGAACGGCTGCTGCTGCTCGGCGTCGGCGGCCTGCTCGGCGCGGCCGGTCTCGACTGGGGCCTGCCGGCGGCGCTCTGGGTGATCGGCGTCCTCTCCCTGATCACCGTGTTCCAGCGGCTGATCCACGCGGCACGGTCCGAGACCCCGGCGTGAGAGATCGGCTGACCGAGGCCGGGTTCGCGGCCGGCTGGCGAGTGGTCCGCGCGCTGCCGCTGCCGGTCGCGCGTGCCCTGTTCACCGCCGCGGCCGACCGGGCGTACCGCAGCAACGGCCCCGGCACCCGGCGGCTGCGCGGCAACCTGGCCCGGGTGGTGCCGGTCGAGGCGCTGGAGGACACCGTCCGCGCCGGCCTGCGGTCGTACGCGCGGTACTGGATGGAGGCCTTCCGGCTGCCGTCGCAGAGCAGGGCGCAGACGCTGGCCGCCTTCCACATGGCTCCTGAGCACCAGGGCCAGCTCAAGTCGGCGATGGCCGACGGGAACGGCGTCGTCCTCGCCCTGCCGCACGTCGGCAACTGGGACGCGGCGGCTGCCTGGGTGGCCGCCAACGGGTGGCCGATGATCACCGTGGTCGAGCGGCTCAAGCCGGAGGGCGTGTTCCGGCAGTTCGTGGCGTACCGGGAGTCGCTCGGCATGGAGGTGGTGCCGCTCACCGGCGGCGAACGCCCGCCGCTCGACGTGCTGGCCGACCGGCTCGCCCAGGGCTGGGCGGTGGCCCTGCTCGGCGACCGCGACCTGTCCCGCAGCGGCGTCGAGGTCGAGTTCTTCGGCGGCCGCACCCGGATGCCCGGCGGTCCGGCCATCCTGGCGATCCGCACCGGGGCGCCGCTGTACGCGGCCGACCTGTCGTTCTCGCCCACCCAGACCGTGGCCGTGCTGCGGCGGATCACGCCACCCACCGAGGGGCCGCTGAACGTGCGGGTCAAGCAGACCACACAGGCGCTCGCCGACGCGTACGCCGCGGGCATCGCCGAACACCCGCAGGACTGGCACATGCTGCAGAAACTGTGGTTGTAGGAGGAGCACGATGCGGATCGGGATCGTCTCGCCCTACTCGTTCGACGTGCCCGGCGGCGTGCAGAACCACATCATGGACCTCTCCGAGGCGCTGCTCGGTCTCGGGCACGAGGTCAGCGTGCTCGCTCCGGCCGACGAGGACGGCGACCTACCGCCGTACGTCGTCTCGGCCGGCCGGGCCCTCCCGTTCCCGTACAACGGCTCGGTCGCCCGGATAGCGTTCGGCCCGGTCTCCACCGCCCGGGTCCGCCGCTGGCTGTCCCGCGGGCAGTTCGACGTGCTGCACGTGCACGAGCCGCTGGCGCTCAGCCTGTCGCTGCTCGCGGTGCTCTCGGCCCGCGGACCGGTGGTGGCCACCTTCCACACCGCGATGACCCGCTCCCGGGCGCTGGCCGCCGGAGCCGGCCTGCTCCAGCTCGTGATCGAGAAGATCACCGCGCGGATCGCGGTCAGCGAACTCGCCCGCAAGGTGCAGGTGGAGCACCTCGGTGGGGGAGCGGTGGAGATCCCGAACGGGGTGGCGGTGGCCAAGTTCGCCGCCGCCGAGCCGCTGCCCGGATGGCCCGGTCAGGGCGGCGCGATCGGCTTCCTCGGCCGGTTCACCGAGCCGCGCAAGGGCTTCGACCTGCTCCGCGTGGCGTTCGTTCAGCTCGCCCGGCAGCGGCCCGGCCTGCGCCTGCTGGTGGCCGGCCCGGGCGACCGCAGCGAACTGTTCGACGAGATCCCCGCCGACCTGCACGACCGGGTCACCTTCCTGGGCCTGGTCACCGAGGCGGACAAGGCCCGGATGCTGCGCAGCGTCGACGTCTACGCGGCGCCGAACACCGGCGGCGAGAGCTTCGGCATGATCCTGACCGAGGCGATGGCGGCCGGCACCGCGATCGCGGCCAGCGACCTGGACGCGTTCCGTCGGGTGCTGGACGGTGGCCGGGCCGGGGAGCTTTTCCCGACCGGCGACGCAAACGCGCTCTGCGGGGTGCTCGGCGCGTTGCTCGACAACCCGGCCCGGCGTGCCGAGCTGTCCGCGGCGGCCCGCACGGCGGTCGGTGCGTTCGACTGGCCGAGCGTCGCGCTGCGGGTTCTCGAGGTCTACGCCACCGCGATCGAGGCCACCGACGGGCGGGTGATCGACGAAGAGTGGGCGGAACCACGTCCGGGATCCTGACCGTCCGCGGCGCAGCGCACTACGATGCCCCGCATGTGGTGGGTCCCTGCGGTGCTTGCGGTCGTCGCGCTCGTGGCCGCGTACCTCGGGTGGACCGCACACCGGGTGGAGCGGGTGCACGTGCGGGCCCGGTCCGCTGAGCGCTCCCTCGACGCCCACCTGCTGCGCCGCGCCGCGGCCGCGGCCGTGGTCGCCGAGCAGGCCGAGAACCTCGAGCTGTACGCCGCCGCCCGCCTGGCCCTGGACGCCGACCCGGACGAGCGCGAGTCGGCCGAGAACGACCTGACCCACCAGCTGCAGGCGGTGCCGCTGACCGACACCGGCCCGGCGACCCGCACGCTGATCGCCACCAGCCGCCGGGTGGTGCTGGCCCGGCAGGTGCACACCGACCTGGTGCGCGACGCGCTGACCGCCCGGGAGAGGCTGCTGGTGCGAGCGCTCCGGATGGCCCGGCGCTACCCGTGCCCGCGTTACTTCGACATCGAGGAACCGGTGATGCCGGCCATCACGCCGTCACCAGCCGCGCTCGGCCAGCCGGTGTGACACCGGGACGTCGTCGACGTTGATCCCGACCATCGCCTCACCCAGCCCGCGCGACACCTTGGCGATCACATCCGGGTCGTCGTGGAAGGTGGTCGCCTTCACGATCGCGGCGGCCCGCTGAGCCGGATTGCCCGACTTGAAGATGCCGGACCCGACGAACACGCCCTCGGCGCCCAGCTGCATCATCATCGCCGCGTCCGCCGGGGTGGCGATGCCCCCCGCGGTGAACAGCACGACCGGCAGCTTGCCCAGCGTCGCGACCTCCTTGACCAGCTCATACGGCGCCTGAAGCTCCTTGGCGGCGACGAACAGCTCGTCCTCGGGCAGATTCTGCAGCCGCCGGATCTCCTGCCGGATCTTGCGCATGTGGGTTGTCGCGTTGGACACGTCGCCGGTGCCCGCCTCACCCTTGGACCGGATCATCGCGGCCCCCTCGGTGAGCCGCCGCAGCGCTTCGCCGAGATTGGTGGCGCCACAGACGAACGGCGCGGTGAACTGCCACTTGTCGATGTGGTTGGCGTAGTCGGCCGGAGTCAGCACCTCAGACTCGTCGATATAGTCGACGCCGAGCGACTGCAGCACCTGCGCCTCGACGAAGTGCCCGATGCGAGCCTTCGCCATCACCGGAATCGACACGGCGTTGATGATCCCGTCGACCATGTCCGGATCCGACATGCGCGACACACCGCCCTGCGCGCGAATGTCCGCCGGCACGCGCTCCAGCGCCATGACCGCCACGGCCCCCGCATCCTCAGCGATCTTCGCCTGGTCCGGCGTGACCACATCCATGATCACACCGCCCTTGAGCATCTCCGCCATACCGCGCTTGACCTTGGCGGTCCCGACGGCGGGCTGGTTCTCAGACATGGTGGAATAGGCTCCTTACGCAGCGTTTTCGGTATCCGAATCCTACTAACGCCCACCCACCCGGCCGATGGCCAATCGCCCCCAAGGTGGCCTGCTCCCCTAAGCTGACACGCGTGAAGATCGGAGTGCTTGCCCTGCAGGGCGACGTGCGTGAACACCTCGCCGCGCTGGCCGAGAGCGACGCTTTGGCCCGCCCGGTCCGCCGGCCCGAGGAGTTGGCCGAGGTCGACGCCCTGGTCATCCCGGGCGGTGAGTCGACCGCGATCAGCAATCTCGCGGTGTCGTTCGGTCTACTCGATCCGGTCCGCAAGCGGATCGCCGACGGCATGCCGGTGTACGGGTCCTGCGCGGGCATGATCATGATGGCCACCACGGTGCTCGACGGCCGCGCCGACCAGGAGTCCTTTCAAGGTATCGAAATGGCTGTGCGACGCAATGCGTTCGGGCGGCAGGTCGATTCGTTCGAGGCGCCGGTGACGATCGACGATGTCGAGGGCGGCGATTTCCATGCGGTCTTCATCCGCGCGCCCTGGGTCGAGGAGGTCGGCGCCGGCGTGCGGGTGTTGGGCCGCGTCAGTGCCGGTCCGGCCGCCGGTAGGATTGTCGCCGTTCGGCAGGGGAACCTGCTCGCCACGGCTTTCCACCCGGAGCTCACCGGCGACCTCCGCGTCCACCGGTACTTCGTCGCGATGGTCCGCCAAGCCGCCGAAGGACAGGCCGCCGAAGGGCAAGCGGCCGAAACACGGGCCGCCGAAAACCAGGCCGCTGAAGCACGCGCCGCAGACCCGCGGTAGACACGGAGGTTCGCATGTCCGGCCACTCCAAGTGGGCGACGACCAAGCACAAGAAGGCCGTCATCGACGCCAAGCGCGGCAAGATGTTCGCCAAGCTGATCAAGAACATCGAGGTCGCGGCCCGCACCGGCGGCGGGGATCCGTCCGGTAACCCGACGCTCTACGACGCCATTCAGAAGGCGAAGAAGAGCTCGGTGCCGAACGACAACATCAACAACGCGGTCAAGCGCGGCTCCGGTCTGGAGGGCGGCGGCGCCGACTGGCAGACGATCATGTACGAGGGGTACGGGCCGAACGGCGTGGCGATCCTGATCGAGTGCCTGACCGACAACCGGAACCGGGCCGCCACCGAGGTGCGTACCGCGCTGACCCGCAACGGCGGCACGCTCGCCGACCCGGGCAGCGTGTCCTACCTGTTCAACCGCAAGGGCGTGGTGCTGGTCCCGAAGGCGGAGCTGAGCGAGGACGACCTGATGCTCGCCGTGCTGGACGCCGGCGCCGAGGAGATCAACGACCTCGGCGACTCGTTCGAGGTGGTCAGCGAGCCGACCGACCTGGTGCCGGTGCGCACGGCGCTGCAGGACGCCGGCATCGACTATGACTCGGCCGAGTCCTCGCTGGTCCCGACGATGACGGTGCCGGTCGACGAGGAGGGCGCCCGCAAGGTCTTCAAGCTGATCGACGCGCTCGAAGACTCGGACGACGTGCAGAACATCTTCTCGAACGCCGACATCAGCGACGAGGTCCTGGCCGCTATCGACGAGTGACGACCCGGTTGGAGAGGCGGCCGACAACCGCCTCTCCGGGTTAGCCGAAGGGTTAGCCGCCGGCCAGCAACGACATGTACTGGATCATGCCGCCGATCAGCAGCACCCCAGTGGCGATCAGCTGGCCCACGCGGTGCCACTGATGCCGGCGGTACGCCTCCACCCAGGCGATCCCGGCATCGGCCACCGCCAGCAGGTCACCGCGTACCGTCCCGGGCAGCACCGCGGCCTTGCGCAGTGCCAGGCTCGCTGCCGTGGACCGGGGTGCGGCAAACGGCAGTGGCTCTCGCATCACCCGGATGTCCACCTCGTAGACCTGGTCGTCGCGCCAGTCCCTGGTGCGCACCGCCAGCCGGTGCAGCATGTACTCGGTGGCCATGTCGCGCCGCAGCAGCCGGCTCCGCCAGCACAGCCGGCGCCAGTGCCCGGCGACGTCGGCCAGCACTTCCAGGTGCAGTTGGTCGCCCGCGGCGTCGCCGCCGACCAGGCGTTTCATCTCGGCCCGCAGCCCGGCCAGGTGGCTCGCAACGAATGCGACGAACTCCGGGGGCGGTTCGTCGTCCATCGGCGGAATGAGGTACATGGCTACCTCCCGATCCCATCGTCGAGGCGTGTCGCCGCCGAACGCAAGGGGTCCGGGTATTAGGGTGTCGAACACACGTACGTGAGACAGGGGAGGTCCATGGTGCGCGTGCTCGGCATCGACCCGGGGCTCACCCGCTGCGGGGTCGGAGTCGTCGAGGGCGTGCCCGGTCGCCCCTGCAAGCTGATCGCCTACTACGTCGTCTACACCGAGTCCGACGAGGACATCGCGCTGCGCCTGCTGCACCTGGATAGGTCCCTGGGCGAGCTGGTGGCCGAGCACAAGCCGCAGAGCGTCGCCGTCGAGCGGGTGTTCTCCCAGCACAACGTGCGAACGGTGATGGGCACCGCGCAGGCCAGCGCGGTCGCGATCCTGGCCGGTTCGCGCGCCGGGTTACCCGTGCAGACGTACACGCCGAGTGAGGTCAAGGCGGCCGTGACCGGCTCCGGGGTGGCCGGCAAGGCCCAGGTCACCGCGATGGTCACCCGGCTGCTCAGCCTGGACGCCCCACCCCGCCCGGCGGACGCCGCCGACGCCCTCGCCCTCGCCATCTGCCACATCTGGCGCGGCGGCACCCGCG
>DASWMR010000667.1:0-3667 GCA_036399635.1 Actinoplanes sp.
AGGCTGTGCGTGGAGTCGACGGCCAGGGCCACCGAGTAGGGGTCGGTGACGCTGCTGGTGACGACGCGCTGGGCGGCCGGATGCCACACCTCGACGCGGAATCGGTAGTAGCGGCCCAGCCACTGGCGCTTGCCGGCGATCGACCAGATGCCGCTGACCGCGTCGCGCTCCATCGGCAGCACCGTGGGCTCGTCGCCGGGCTCGCGGACCAGCTCGAGCTCGACCGTGTGCGCGGTCGGCGCCCACACCGACAGTTGCGGCCGGTCGTCGGCCACCACCGGGCCCAGCTCGGCGTCGACCGCCTCGGCGTAGAGGTCGTCGAGCACACCGGGCAGCTGGACGCCGGTCAGCACGGCCAACCGGCCGGCGATGTCGCGGCCGGCCACCAGCACCTGGCCGCGCAGCAGGTCACCGAGCCGGGCGTCGCCGAGCTCGCGCACCGAGAACGCGCGGTAGGCGCGCAGGTGCGGGAACTTGCGGGTCTGCGCCTGGAACAGCCCGCCCGGCCGCGGCGTCAGCGGCAGCGCGGTGTGCTCCCCGGTCAGCTCACCGCCGGCTCGGCGCAGCTCACCGCCGGCGGAAGCGACCATGATGAAGGCCGCGGCCCGGACCGCGATGTGTGCGGGCAGGGCGATCGTGGTGCGGTCGACGAAGACCGCGAAGGCCCGGGCCGGGTCGAGCTCGGGACCGGGGGAACCCGGAGCGGCCGCCGGCCCCGGTGGCTCGGTGGAGATCGCCGGGTCGCCGGGGCGCAGCCAGATCTCCGGGGTGACCGTCGGGTCGATGTGCCGGTCGGCCTCGACGTCCTTGACCCCGGCCCGGTCGACCACCAGAAAGCCGACGTCGCGGGCGCCCTCGGCGAGCCGGACCGAGACGAACCGGCCGTACTCGTCGACACCGGCGAACGGCAACCCGCCCGGGTAGGGCGTCGCCTGCCCGGGCGCGATGTCGCCCCACACGTGCAGCACCCCCGAGCCGGAGCCGGCGGCGTAGTGCACGATCAGCCACGGCGGCGCGGAAGAGGGATCGATGCTGGTCACCGGGCCATCTTCGCACCGGTGTACGACGGTGTCAGTGCGTTGAGATCACCAACCGGGATTAACACCCCGGTTATCAACCGGGTAAACATGGGCGTCGCCGACCCGCTAATCTGACGAACCTGCCTCGACGGAAGGTCGCGCATGAAGGTGCTCTTCCTGATCAATGACGGATTCGGCATCGGCGGGACGATCAAGACGACGTTCAACCTGGGCGCCGCCCTGGCCAGGCGCGGGCACGACGTCGAGGTGCTGAGCACGGTGCGCCGCCGGGACGTCCCGCAGATGCCGGTCGACCCGGCGATCCGGCTGATGTCGCTTGTCGAGATCCGCCCGGAGCACGCCGACTACGACGCCGCGGCACCCGGGCGCGGCATCCCCGGCCGGGTCTATCCGCGGGCCGACTTCAAGGCGGGCGACTACGACCGCCACGTGGAGGACCGGTACCAGCGTTTCCTGCGCACCAGTGACGCCGACGTGGTCATCGCGACCCGGCCCGGCCTGATCGTGTACGCGGCCCGGTTCGCCCCCCGGCACATGGTGCGGATCGGCCAGGAGCACCTGATCCGCGGCCAGCACCGGGCGGCGCTGCGCCGGCAGATGCCCCGGCACATCCGCAAGCTGGACGCCTTCGTCACAGTCACCGCCCGCGACGCCGAGGACTACCGGGCTCATGTGCGGCTGCGCCGCACCCGGCTGCTCTTCATCCCGAACAGCATCCCCGAGCCGGGTGTCCCGCCCTCGCACGGCCGTGCGAAGCTCGTCGTGGCGGCCGGCCGCCTGGTCCCCAGCAAGCGATACGACGTGCTGGTGCGCGCCTTCGCCAAGGTGGTCGCCGAGCGGCCGGACTGGGAACTGCGGATCTACGGCCACGGCGTCGAGGAGGCCCGGCTGCGGGCCCTGGTGCTGGAGTTGGGCCTGCACAACCACGTGCGACTGATGGGCGGCTACACGCCGATCGAGCCCGAGTGGGCGAAGGCTTCGATCGCGGCCGTGCCGTCCGACCGCGAGCCGTTCGGCATGACCCTCGTCGAGGCGATGCGCTGCGGCGTACCGGTGGTCAGCACCGACGCGCCGCACGGCCCCGGTGAGATCCTCGAGCACGGGGTCGACGGCCTGTTGACCCCGGTCGGCGATCCGGATGCGATGGGTGACGCGCTGCTCCAGCTGATCAACGACGACGAGTTGCGGCGCTCGATGGCCGCGGCCGCGCTGCGGAACTCCGCCCGCTACGACCCGGCCCCGATCGCCGCGCGCTACGAGGAGCTGTTCGAGAGTCTCGCCGAGGGCAAGCGGCGCCGGCCTCGGTGGGGTTGGTCGCGGTCGGGCTGGCGCCGATCGCCGGAGCCGGTGACCCTGCTAGGTCCGGCCCCCTCGGTCACCCAGCCCGCGCTCGACTGGGACGGCGTCGCCCCACTGCCCGACGGGATGTCCTGGCAGCCCGCCGCCGGCGGCGTCTTCCGCCTGGTGCGCGCGGACGGCAGCGCGGTCCAGTCCGGCTTGCGGGACACCCGGGCGCTGCTGGACGGCCCGGTCGGTCCCCGGGTCGAGCTGCCGTTCCGCGCCCCGGACGGCGTGCTCGCGCTGCGGGTGTGGGACAGGCCGGTCTGCGCCGAGGTGGGCGACGTGACGGCCGACGCGGACGGCGTGCACCTGAGCGGCAAGCTGTTCGGCGCGCCCCTCGGCGACGCGTTTCTTCAGGCCCGCAACGGGCAGCATAAGCAGGACGTCACCATCACCACCGACGGCAGTGCGTTCCACGCCACGGTGCCGGCCCTGCCGGCCGGCACCTGGGAGCTCTGGTTGCACCCGGCCACCGGCCGCGAACCGGTCCGGCTCGGCCGGATCCGGGACGACGTCGTCGACAAGCGCACGGCGTTCGTGTTTCCCGCCGCCCGGGTCGGCGCGGTCACCCTGCAACCGGCATACACGGAAAGTAACGATTTCTCGATCCGGGCGACGAGTTGAGCCGCGCCTTGCGCGGTCTAACAAGACGGACGTACGGTTTACGAGAAACGTGAACCGGCTGTTAGGTCTGCCTTACCCATGGGCCGGCATCGTCGATGCGAAAGACTTGACTCACAGTCGCTGGGTGTGAAGGAGATGACGTGGCCAGCCTCGACACCTTTGGTGCGAAAAGTGAGCTGCGCGTCGGAGACGCGAGCTACGAGATTTTCACGGTCGACAAGGTCGAGGGGCACGACCGGCTGCCCTACTCCTTGAAGATCCTTCTGGAGAACCTGCTGCGCACGGAGGACGGCGCGAACATCACCGCCGACCACATCCGGGCCCTCGGCGGCTGGGACCCCACCGCCGATCCGAGCGTGGAGATCCAGTTCACCCCGGCGCGGGTGCTGATGCAGGACTTCACCGGGGTGCCCTGCGTGGTCGACCTCGCCACCATGCGCGAGGCCGTCCGCGACCTCGGCGGCGACCCCACCAAGGTCAACCCGCTGGCACCGGCCGAGCTGGTCATCGACCACTCGGTCATCGCCGACCTGTTCGGCCGCGAGGACGCCTTCGCCCGCAACGTCGAGCTGGAGTACCAGCGCAACCGCGAGCGCTACCAGTTCCTGCGCTGGGGCCAGACCGCGTTCAACGAGTTCAAGGTCGTCCCGCCCGGCACCGGC
>DASWMR010000668.1:0-9450 GCA_036399635.1 Actinoplanes sp.
TCGATACCGGAGTCCAGAATCGCCACCGTGACGCCGGTGCCGTCCAGGCCCGCCTGCCAGGCCGCCGGTGCGCCGATCTGCGGCACGCTGACGTCCAGGTTGAGCTTGCGCTTGCCGTCCAGGTAGACCCGCTCGATGCCCGGGCGAAGCGCGCGCGCCGTGGCGCCACCGGTGGTCAGCGAGCCCCAGAGCTCGGCCCGCGCGGTGCGCTGGGCGCGGACCGCGAGCGTGCTCACCCCGGACAGGTCACGGGTGACGCGAACCGCCGACCCGGTTGCCGCCCGGGCACTCGCCGGTCCCTTGCGGCTTCCGGAGCGGGGGTACGCGAGCAGGAGCGGAAGCTCGGCCTGGCCGGTGTAGCCGAAGTCGCGCAGCGCGGTCAGGTCGAACAACCGTTGGTCGAGCCGGCCGCTGCGGACCAGCGGCAGGGCATCCTCCGGGATCACGTAGTGGTGCCCGCGGACCTGCCGGGTGACGAACCGCGTGCTCGTCCGCCCGGGGGCGCGGTCGACGCTCGTCGCGCCGTCCGGGTTGACGGTCACCCGGTCGCCGGTGATCAAGGTGATGCTGGTGGCGGTCTTGTTGACCTTGCCGAGGGTTGCTCTCGGCCCGGGTGCCGCGGACGCCGCGGTGGGCACGACCGCGACGAGTGCCGCAGCCGTCCCCACGGCGAGCAGGGCAGTGGGCAGTCTTCTCAGGCGCATGTAGGGCCTCCCCGTCAGCCGGGCACTCACGTCCCGGCGACCATAGATGCGCGCAACTCTTACACGGTCGCGCAACCGGGGGTCCGCAGTGGAACGGTTGTTCAGTGGCCAACAGGTGTGGTACCGATGTCCATCGATACGTGCGCGAAAAACATCACGTCCATCAAGGAGTGACATGCGAGTAGCCCGTCCGAGTAGAGCCGCCATCGCCGTCTTCGCGTGTGTGCTGCTCGCGCCGACGGCCGCCGTGGCACAGGAACCAGCCGCGCACGGATCATCGCGCTCCTGGATCGACGGCTGGACCGGGGCGGCGCAAGGTGTCTACCCGGTCGGTTATTCGGTCGGTCAACCCGGACCGGTCGGGCCGGCCGGCCCGGGGAACACGGCGCCCCTGCTGACCGCCGCCCTCCCGGACAGCCAGGCGCACGACCAGACGCTCCGCATGATCGTGCAGCCCGGTGTCGAGGGCACGAGGTGGCGAGTGCGGCTGACCAACGAGTTCGGCACCGGGCCGGTGACCTTCGGCCGGGCGTCCGTGGGCCTGCAGCGCACCGGGGGAAACCTCAAGCCCGGCACCAATCGGGCGCTCACCTTCGCCGGCCGGCGGTCGGTCACCGTCCCGGCGGGACAGACCACGCTGAGCGACCCGGTGTCGGTCAACGTCACCGACGCGCAGTCGCAGAACCTCGCGGTGAGCCTGCACATCGCCGGCGACAGCGGACCGATGACCTGGCACGCGGCCGCGTTCACCACGTCTTACCTCTCCGACCCGGACGCCGGCGACCACACCGCGGACGTCGCCGACGCGGCCTTCCCGCACTCCACCACCTCGTGGTTCTACGTCTCGGAGGTGCAGGTCGAGCGGGCGGCCGCGGCCACCGTCGTGGCCTTCGGCGACTCCATCACCGACGGCTTCTTCGCCACGATCAACGGCCGCGACCGGTGGCCCGACGTGCTCCAGCGCCGGCTGGACGAGCGTGGCCCGGCGCACCGCCCGGTCGCCGTCGTCACCGAGGCGATCGGCGGCAACATGGTCACCCGGATCGGGCGCCCGGCGGGCAGCTGCACGCCGTGCGACGGGCCGCCCGCCGTCGACCGGCTGGACCGTGACGTGCTGGACCGTCCGGGCGTACGGGTCGTCATCCTCCTCGAGGGCATCAACGACCTGGGTGGTGGCGGCGCCACCGCGGAACAGGTGATCGCCGGGTACCGGGAGATCGTCCGCCGGGTGCACGCGCGCGGCATCAAAATCGTCGGTGCCACGCTGACGCCGTCCGCGGGCACCGGGTTCGGCCTCTACGGCACGCCGGAGACCGACGCCAAGCGCCGCGCGATCAACGACTTCATCCGCACCAGTGGCACGTTCGACGGGGTTGCCGACTTCGCCGCGGTCACCGAGGACCCGGCCAACCCCGGGCACCTGCTGCCGGCGTTCGACACCAACAGCAGCGTCGGCGGCGCGGGTGACCACCTGCACCCCAACCGCGCCGGGTTCCTGGCGATGGGCGGGGCGGTGGACGTGGCCCAGATCCTGCGCTTCGCACTGGCCGCGCCGGCCAAGCGAGCCGCCGCCTGATCGAGCACGGGGGCTCGGGCCGGCCGCTCAACGCGACCGGCCCGGGAGCCTGTCTGGCGGATCACGCGGGCTGCGGCGTGGCCCACCAGGCGGGCCCTAATTGATCGGTGGGCGGGTGTCGATCTCCAGCCAGCGCTCGGGATGGCCGAGCGGTGCGAAACCGACCTTCGTGTAGACCGCGTGTGCGTCGAGCGTGGCCAGCAGCAGGCGCTTGATGCCGTGCCGCTCGGCCCAGTCGACGGACCAGTTGGCGAGCGTGGTGCCGAGGCCGCGGCCGCGGTGCCCGCGGTCGACGTACACGTCGCAGAGCCAGACGAACGTCGCACGGTCGGAGACGATGCGCGCCACCGCGGCCTGCTGCCCGCCCGGGGTGTAGAGGCCCGCCGGAACCGAATGGGCGAACGAACGCTCGACCGCCTCGCGGGTGCGGCCCTTGGCCCAGTAGGCGTCGGTGCTGATCCACCGGACGACGCTGTCCAGGTCGAGGTCGGCCGGGTCTTCGCTCAGTCGATAGTCACTCACCCGCCCATCTTCGCGGCGTGCGGGCGTACCGGAAAGAGATTTTGACGGTGAGGCAGGGTCAGGGCTTACGGCCGACCGCGGCGTACTGGGCGATCTCCTCCGTGTCGGCGTCGGCGTCGGGTCGCCACCGGGTGACCGGCACGACGCCCGGCTCGAGCAGCTCCAGCCCGTCGAACAGGGCGGCGATGCGGGCCGGGCTGCGCAGGTGGTACTTCAGCGGGACGTTGTCGTTCCAGAGGCTGAGGTTGTCGGTGATCTCGCGGATGGTGTCGGCGCCGTCATACATGGCGAAGTAGCTGCCGGCGGGCAGTCGCCGCAGGAACGCGTCGACGACGGCCTTGGCCTCGGCGTCGTCCTCGATGTGGCCGAGGACGCCCATCATCAGCAGCGCCACCGGCTGGTCGAAGTCGAGCGTCTTGCCGGCCAGCGCCAGGATCGCCTCGGGATCGTGCATGTCGGCGTCGAGGTAGGCCGTCGTCCCCTCCGGGCTGCTGGTCAGCAGCGCCCGGGCGTGCGCCAACACCAGCGGATCATTGTCCACATAGACAATCTTCGACGTCGGCGCGACGTGCTGGGCGACCTCGTGAGTGTTGTCGGCGGTCGGCAGGCCGGTGCCGATGTCGAGGAACTGCCGGACCCCGGCCTCGCCGGCCAGGAAGCTGACGGCCCGGGTGAGGAACGCGCGGGACAGCTGCGCATAGCGGCCCATGTGCGGGAACGCAGCCGTGACCTGGTCGCCGACGGCGCGGTCGGCGGCGAAGTTGTCTTTGCCACCGAGCCAGTAGTTCCAGATGCGAGCGGTGTGCGGCGTATTCATGTCCAACGCCGGACCTTGCCTCAACTCAGGATCCGAGCTGCCCGTCACGACCCCGTCCCTCACTCGACGCTGTGGTGACGGCCAGCATAGCCCCGGACATCGGCCAAGGACACCGGCAAGCCAGCAGGCATCATGGATCGTCGCTAGGGTAACCGGCTGTGAACCGACTGACTTTCTCCTCGGCCGCTTGCGCCGTAGCCCTGGTGCTCCTCAGCGGGTGCTCCTCAGACCAGTCCACCGAGACCGGCACGGCGGCGCCCCCGGCGTCCAGCGTGCCCGCCTCCGATCCCGCGTCTCCGTCCGCCGCTCCGCCCGCGTCGTCGGCTCCAGCGGCCGCGAAGGGACCCGTCGCGGTGCTGTGCGGGAAGGTGGCGGACGCGAAGACGGCCCTGAACAACCAGCTCAAGCAGGCGGTCTCGGCCGACGGCAGCATTCCGCCGGCGAAAGGCAAGGAGGTGATGACGGGCCTGGCCGCCAAGCTGACCGAGCTCGCCGGCTCCGGCAAGGGCGAGGTGGTCGACGCGCTCAAGGTGCTCGCGGCCGAGGCGTCGAAGGCGGCCGCCACCGCCGACCCGGTGAAGGCGGCGTCGAGTGGCTCGTTCGCGACGGCCGGCCAGAAGCTCGACGAGGCCTGCGCGAAACCCTGACCACCTCCCGCGCCGGGCCGGGACACCCCCGGCCCGGTCGGCGGGCCGTTCAGGGCCGCTTCAACCACCGGTCCAGCCAGGCGAAGGCCTCTTCCTGCATCGCCAGATTGAAGATGTGGCCCAGCGCCGGCCAGAGCTTGGTGGTGAGGCGGTCGTCGGCGTGCTGGGACGCCCAGACTGCGTGCATCTTGGCGTAGGACACGTCGACCCCGGCCTTCGGGAAAAGCTTGTCGAGCTCACCGTTGAACACCATCATCGGCCGCGGCGCGGCGATGCTGGCCACGTCGGGAATGTCCAGGTACCGGGCGAGGCCGGGGTGCAGCATGTGGAACGCCGAACCCCCGCGCAGCGTGTTGTTGCCGGTGACCATCATTTCCTTGAGGCCGGTCATCCAGCACACGGCGACGGTCGCGGCGATGTGCGGGGACAGGGCGGCGACCTGCCAGGCGCGGTAGGAGCCCATCGAGAAGCCGACCGCGGCGATCCGCCGCTCGTCCACCTCGGGCAGGGTGGCGAGCAGGCCGGCGGAGCGCATGTCCTCGTACGCCAGCAGCCCGGCCAGCGAGGAGCCGAGGTTGAACATGTTGCTCGCCAGTGCCTGCTGACCGTCGTAGACCAGGCCGCCCCGGTCGCCCCACCCGAGCGCGTCGATGGCCAGGACCGCGTACCCGCGGGCGGCCAGCTCGTTGCCGACGAAGCGACCCTCGAAGCAGCCCACGGACCAGGCCTGCGCGGACGCCCGCCGGGTCTCGTCGTACCAGGGCTCGATCAACTTTTCCTTGCCGATGTCGAACTTCGCGCCGTGGTCGTGCAGCAGCAGCGCGGCCGGGAACGGGCCGGGGCCGTCCGGCACCAGCATGGTGGCCCGGATCCGGCTGTTGCGGGTGACGTTGAACAGGATCTGCCGCTGCCGGTAGCCGTCCCGCGGCTGCTCGTCGATGATCTCCACGTCGTACGGCGTGTGGTCCTCGGGCTGCCACAGCAGCTCGCGCACCTGGGCGCGGGCCCGCCGCTTCCAGGCGCCGAAGTCACCGTGGCTGTTGGCCCAGGAGAGCGGGAAGTCGAGCTCCGCCTTGAGCTGCTCGGCGAAGACCGGCATGTTGCCCTCGACCACCGACGGCCCCTCATAGCCCACGGCGAGATCGGCGGCGGGTGCGGCAGCGTCGGGCGCCGCAGCGGCGGGTGCGGCAGCAGCGGGACCGGCGGGAATCTGGCCGGCGGCAAGAGCCGCGGCCGGCAGACTGACGAAGGCGCGCCGTTTCATTCATTCCCCTTTATCGATGGACGTTCACGGTAGGCATCGCCGGTCTCCCAGGCAAGCCGAGCCCGTACCGCGAGTTGCCGCGGCTCATCGGAGGCGGAACAGCACCTCGCCCGCGTTGGGCACGACGAAGGTGCCCGCCGTGATCTCCGCCGGCAGGTTCAGGGTGTCCGGGTCCAGGTACCCCAGGTTGGCGGCGCGGCACACCGCCTCCGGGATCCGCGTCGCCAGGGTCACCCGGACCCGCAGCCGCTCCTCGCCGGTCTCCGGGTCGTAGGTGCCGGCCCCGCGCAGGTGGGTGGAGTGCGCGAGTGTTCCCCATCCGATGTGCTTGAAGCGGTCCCACTGCTGCACGAAGTAGTCCCGGCAGTGGTAGCCGATCTCGTTGATCTCCGGGTGGCTCGTCGAGATCTCGGTGATGTGTGGCGCATACAGGATGACCTCGCCCCCGTCGGCCACCGCCGGCTCGACCTTGTAGAAGCCCTTGGCGCCGGTCCAGATGTCCTGGTACATCCGCGGGACGATCGAGATGACCCGGTGCACCGGGGCGTCGAGGTACTGGACGTGCGTCGCCGCGCACACCTCGGCGGCGTCGGCCCACGCGGTGATGGTGTCCCCGAACGAGATCGAGTGCAGCTCCTGACTGCCGGCCTCGCCGACGACGCAGAAGGACAACTTCTCCGCGGGTACGAGCGCCGCGCCCTCGTTGATCAGCGCCCGGACCGGGGTGATGGCGGTGGTGCCGATGATCTCGGCCGAGGTGATGAGCGCGCCGATCCAGTGCGAGACGTCGATGATCTCCTGACCGGCGACGCCGGGGAAGAAGTACTTGTTGCCGCCGGAGATACCGACCACCTCGTGCGGCAGGACCGGCCCGACCACCAGCGCGATGTCGTGCTCGACGACCGCCCGGTTGAGCAGCACGCGGACGTCCATCCGCAGCCGCCCCTCGGACAGCTCCGCGAGCCTCGCGGCTCTGATCGTGCCGAGGTCGGCGAACGACTCGGGCAGCCACCACTCGTGGTTGCGCACCGTCATGCCGGGATAGGTCGCCGCCAGCCCGCCCTCGGCGAATCCGAGGTGTTCGGCGATCGCCGCGTCGCTCATCGGCTGATGCGTGCCGAGCGCGATCAAGGTGGTCAGCCGGCTCACCCGCCCGGCGAGCGCCTCGTGGACGGCGCCGAGCAGCAGGGGGAGCGGGCAGGAGCGGGTGCCGTCCGGCACCAGGATGCAGACACTGCGGCGGTCAGCATCGACGCCGGCGAGCTGATCGCGTACGAAGGCCCGCACCTGATCTTCCGACAGGACCCCGTGGGCCCCGCCGAGCCGGACCGCCGGGCGAGGGGTCGGAACGGAGGGGTCGGCGCTGCTGGTCATGGCCCCAATCTGCGCCGTCCGGTTATCCGGTGCAAGCATCGGCGCCTCCGGCCGATCGGCCCGGTCGCCTATTGCGGTCAGCGTGCCGCCGATCACCCCTGGGCGTTGAGGAAGCCGACCACGGTGGCGGTCCACCAGCCGAGCTGGGACACCATCGCGACGAGCACCGCGGTCAGCATCAGCGGTACTGGTGGCGTCCCGCCGTCCAGGGCGAGCAACCGCCGCTGCACGACGGCCGCGCCGAGCCCGTTGACGGCCACGGCCAACACGGCGACCAGCTTGACGACGGTCAGCGGCGCCGAGGTGTCGGGACGGAGCAGCGTCCCGCTCAGGGTCAGTCCGGCGAGGCCCAGCCAGACCGGGGTGTGCACTGCCTGCGCGATGCGCACCAGCGTGCCCAGATCCTGGCGCCGGAGGATCCACATCAGGCCGGACCAGTCCAGGGTCAGTACCGCCCCGAACCCCAGTACGAGCGCGGCCAGGTGGATGAAGAGGGCGACGCGCTGGACCTCGGCGCCGACCCGCACGTGCGGCGCAACCAGAAACATCACGACCCAGGCGGCCACGATCGCGAGAACCGGCACGTACGCGCGGCGGCGGCGCGGGAGGCGGTGCGCACCGGCACGGGTGGCGGAATTTGCGGCGGTCATGGCCATCTCCAGGGCGTTTGGGAGCGCTCCCATGATGACAGAAGGCGACGTCAGCGGATAGCCGGCGGTGGCCCCCGCGATCTTCGACCGTTCTTCGACCGTGCGATGCGGACGCGGCCGGGTCAGGCCGAAACCGGGCGGTGGATCCAGTGGGTGAGATCGGCGGGGCGCTCGGCCTTGCCGTAGAGCCAGCCCTGCACCAGGTCGCAGCCCTGGGCACGGAGCCAGTCGCGCTGCTCGGTGGTCTCCACTCCCTCGGCCACGACCCGGTGGCCCAGCGCGTGGGTCATCGCCAGCACGGCACGGACGATGGGCTCGTTGCTGCCCTGCTCGCCGACGTGCGAGACGAATGACCGGTCGATCTTCACGATGCCGACCGGCAACCGGCGCAGGTAATTGAGCGACGAATAGCCGGTGCCGAAGTCGTCGATGGCGAGGGTCAGGCCGAGCGCGTGCAGGGCGTTCAGGGTGAGTAGCGCGGCGTCGATGTCCTCCATCACGCCGGACTCGGTGATCTCCAGCCACAGGCCGGACGGCGGCAGGCCGGTCTCCCGCAGGACCTGGTCGACGAGCTCCACCAGCGAGCCGTCGCGCAACTGGCGGACCGCCACGTTGACCGAGACGTGCAACGGGCGGGCGTCCGGACCGCGCTGCGCGATCCACTCGACCAGCTGGCGCACCGACTCCCGGAGGAGCCAGGCGCCCATCTCCACGATCATGCCGGTCTCCTCGGCGATCGGGATGAACTCCATCGGGGAAACGAAGCCGAGCTCGGCTGAGTGCCAGCGCATCAGCGCCTCGAAGCCGTCCAACTCGCCGGACTCCAGATCGACGATGGGCTGGAAATGGACGGCCAGCTCGCCGCGCCCCAGTGCGCCACGCAGCGCCTGCTCCACCTTGACTCGGGCGTGGAGCTGATCGCGAAGCGAGGGGTCGAAGAGGGCGTACGCGTTGCGGCCTGAACCCTTCGCCTTGTACATGGCGGTGTCCGCGTCCCGGATCAGATCGAGCGCCTGCGTGCCACCGGTCGACTTGGCCATCCCGATCGACGCCGAGGTCACCACCTCGCCGACCGACAAGGTGAACGGCCGCGCCAGCTCGACCAGCAGACGGTTCGCGAGCGACTCGGCCAGCCGCTGATGGGACGGGCTGGCCAGAGCGATCACGAACTCGTCGCCGCCGATCCGGCAGACCAGGTCCTCGCCGCGGACGTGCTCACCCAGCCGGGCCGCGACGGCGCAGAGCAGCTCGTCGCCGACCTGGTGGCCCCAGTGGTCGTTGATCATCTTGAACCGGTCCAGGTCGAGGAAGAGCAGGCTGATCTCCAGGTCCTCCGCGACCGCCCGGTCGCCCCAGCGGGAGACGGTCTCGGCGAGCAACTCCCGGTTGGGTAGGTCGGTCAGAGCGTCGTGCGTGGCCCGCCGGCGGTTCACCTCTTCGGCGCGGGCCCGGGAGTTGTTCGAGCGGACGACCCGGGCCAGCACGCCGACAACGAGCAGGGCGCACAGCGCCGCGCGGATCATGGCGTTGTTCAGCGAGCCGAAATGCATCAGCGAGCTCACCACGGTCGGCACGACGACCACGGCGCCGATGATCACCAGGCGGAGCGGGCTCAGGTCGCGGATCTGGATCTGCTGCGGTTGGACGAGGCTCCGGATGGACGGGTGCAGCGGTGACGCCGGCAGCAGGATGAACATCAGGATGAACAGGCAGTTGATCATCTGCTCGTTCACCTCGAGGAGGGCCGCGTCGCGCAGCGCGAAGAGAAGGTCGGCGACGAACATGGCGGCGCAGGCGCCGATCTGCAGCCAAAGCGCCGGCTGCCGCGCGCCGCCGGCCAGCATCAGCTGCGCCACCAGCACCAACAGCACCACGTCGATCACCGGGTAGCACGCG
>DASWMR010000669.1:0-2064 GCA_036399635.1 Actinoplanes sp.
ACGTCGAGGGCACCGAAAAGTGGCAGGCGAAGCCGACGACACTTTTCGGTGCCCTCGACGTCGACGGGCGCAGTGCGACTTAGGTTGCGGTTAAGGCATCGCTCAAGTCGTAGCTGTCTTGCTCTGCTCACCAATACGCACCACCTCGGGGCGGCCGCACGGCTGCTCTAGGCGGCCTCTAGGCCGCCTCTAGGCGGGCCTTGCGTCGGCGCCTTCGCTGGCGCACTACCCGTGCGCCGGCGGTTGCGCGCTGGACGATCTCGGTCAGCGTGGCGGAGACGTCGGCGTGCCGCTCCAGCGGCAGCATGTGGCCGGCGCCGGGGAATACGGTCAAGCCGGCGCCGGGTAGCGCGTCGGCGATGGACCGGGCGCACGGCGGCGGGGTCAATCGGTCGCGGTCGCCGACCAGCACCGCGGCCGGCACGCCGCCCAGCTCGGCCAGGGTGTCCAGGCGCTGCTGCGCGCCGACCGAGGCGCGGAAGCCGCCGATCGAGCGCAACGACGTGCGGCCGACGCAGCGCAGCGTCACCTGCATGGCCGGCTCCTCGTAGCTTTCGCCGAAGAGCAGCCACCGTAGTGCCGGCCGCAGCGCCGGCAGCAGGGCGCGGTGCGGCCGCCAGGCACCGGACCGGGCGAGCACCCCGGCGCCGATGGTCTCGCCGGCCCGCATCAGCATGGCGAGCTGCGCCGGTAGACCGTAGTGGGTGTGCGTGTGCCCCTCCGCGGTGGTGGAGACGAACAGCAGCCCGGCGACCCGCTCGGCGAAATCGGCGCGGTGCCGGTGCGCGTACTCCATGATCGTCATGCCGCCCATCGAGTGACCGGCCAGCACGATCGGGCCGGACGGCGCGTGCTGGCGCAGCACCTCGGCGAGGTCGTCGCCGAGCTGGCCCAGGGTCGCCGAGGACAGCTCGGTCGACCCGGACCGGCCGTGCCCGCGGGCGTCATAGGTGATCACCCGGGGCCGTCGGGTACCTAGCCGGCCGAGGGCCGCGACCTGGTGTTGCCAGGTATGCCGGTCGAGACACCAGCCGTGCAGCAGCACCACGGTGACCGGCGCGTCCACCGGCCCATCGATCTCGACGTGTAGCCGAACACCATCGCCGAGACTGAGCTCCGATCGCTCCGACACGGGCACCTCCGCAAGTCGCACGGCCCCCGTTCTACCCACGGGAAGTAAGCATCACTCGTGAAAACGATATTGCCAACCTGTTACGCGGACCCTTCGCAACGTGAGTTGTCTCGCACTCGCTGTTCATGAACCCAGACTCAGCGAGAATCGCAGTATGACGACGCACCCGGAGGCCGGCTTCGCGCCGCCGGTCACCACACCAGAGGACGCCCTCGCGGAGCTGGTCGCCGGCAACAAGCGTTTTGTCGGCGGCTGCCCGGAGCACGGGCACAAGGTTTCCGCGGCCGCCGCCGCGTCCGGCGGACAGCAACCGCATGCCGTGGTGATCGGATGCATCGACTCGCGGGTGCCGCTCGAGGCGATCTTCGACCAGACGTTCGGGTCGATCTGCGTGGTGCGCTCCGGCGCGCACGTCGTCGACCGGGCCGTGCTGGGGTCGGTGGGCTTCGCGGTCGACAAGCTCGGCGTGCCGCTGATCATGGTGCTCGGGCATAAGCGGTGCGGGGCGGTGGCGGCGACGGTGTCGGCCCTGCGGGCCGACGAGCACCCCCCAGGCGACATCGGCTATCTGGTCGACGAGATCGCTCCGGCAGTACGCGCGGTGGGCGTAAACGATCCGGATGCGCCAGAGAAGGCGATGCGGGCACACGTGGGCCGCACGGTCCGCCGAATGGGCGCCATCGACGTGGTGGCCGACGCTCTCGCCACCGGCCGGGTGGACGTGGTGGGTGCCGTCTACGACCTCGACACCGGCCGGGTCGACCTGCTTCCGTAGGCGATCTGTTCACCGGCTGACTGCTTCCGTAGGCCTTTCACAGGCCGCCGGATCTCGCCCGGACTCCTCTCGCCGAGGCACTGCGTGGCCGCTTGCATCGGTCTTCCCTGCCTCCATCGCCGATCGGGGCATACTTCAGATCGCCGCTGCGTGCCCG
>DASWMR010000670.1:0-7469 GCA_036399635.1 Actinoplanes sp.
CGTGCCCGGCCAGCCGGTCGACGTAGAGCACCTCGCACCCGTCGCGGACCGCGAGGTGCACGGTGGCGAGCGTGGCGCCGTACAGATCGTTCAGGAACGGCGACGCCGCCTGGCGGAGCCCGGACTGCACCGGAGCGAGCAATCCGAGGTCCCACAGCCGGCGGCCGATCACGTACTCGCCGGACGGCAGCCGGTCGACCGCGCCCCACGCGTGCAGCTCGCCGACCAACCGGTGCGCGGTGGCCAGCGGCGCCCCGGAGCGGCGGGCCAGCTCGCTCAGGGTGAGGCTGCGGTGTTCCGGGTCGAACGCCCCGAGCAGGCCCAACGCCCGGGAGGTGACACTGGCGGTCATCGGCACCCTTCCGTTGGATGGAAGTCTAGTATCGCTTCCGACGGGCCCGCCGCCTAGCGTCACGATCGTGGAGAACCAGCCTGTGCTGACTCAAGCCGACATCGACCAGGAGATCGCAGCGCTACGCGACACCGGGGGTCCGCAGCCCCGGCTCGACTATCCGCCCTACCGCAGCAGCCTGTTGCGCCACCCCACCGAGGCGCCGCATCATCTCGACCCGGAGGGTGTCGAGCTGTGGGCGCCGTGCTTCGGCCACTCCGACGTGGCCGCCGACGAGGCCGACCTCACCATCCAGCACGCGGGCGAGCCGCAGGGCTCGCGGATCGTGGTGAGCGGCCGGGTGCTCGACGGCGACGGGCGGCCGGTGCGTCACCAGCTGGTCGAGATCTGGCAGGCCAATGCGGCGGGCCGCTACCGGCATCAGCGCGACCAGCACCCGGCGCCGCTGGACCCGAACTTCACCGGTGCCGGCCGCTGCCTCACCGACGACGACGGCACCTACCGGTTCCTGACCATCCGGCCCGGCCCCTACCCGTGGCGCAATCACCGCAACGCCTGGCGGCCGGCGCACATCCACTTCTCGGTGTTCGGCACCCAGTTCACCCAGCGCCTGATCACCCAGATGTACTTCCCGGGCGATCCACTCTTCGACCTCGACCCGATCTACCAGTCGATCACCGACTCGAAGGCCCGGGAACTGCTCGTCTCGTCGTACGACCACGAGCTGACCACGCCCGAGTACAGCCTCGGTTACCGGTGGGACATCGTGCTGAGCGGCAGCCACCGCACCCCGCTCGACGATCAGGACCCGGCATGAAGGCGGCGCCCGCACAGACCGTCGGCCCGTTCTTCCACCTCGGGCTGCCGTTCGACGGCGGTGCCGACCTGGTGCCGCCCGGCTCAGCGGGCGCGATCCGGCTGCACGGGCTGGTGCTGGACGGCCAGGGCGCGCCGGTGCCGGACGCGGTGCTCGAGCTCTGGCAGGCCGACCCGCAGGGCCGCATCCCGCGGGAGACCGGGTCGCTGCACCGGGACGGCTGGACGTTCACCGGCTGGGGGCGGACCGCGACCGACCCGGACGGGCGCTATTCGTTCAGCACGCTGGAACCGGGTGCCACCGATCCGGGCCGGCCGCCGTTCTTCGCCGTCACGGTCTTCGCCCGCGGGCTGACCGGCCGGCTCCACACCCGCGCCTACCTACCCGCCGACGACGGACTGCTCGCCGCCGACCCGCTTCTCGCTGCCGACCCGCTGTTCGCTGCCGACCCGCTGCTCGCTGCTCTGCCGGCCGACCGGCGCGCCACCCTGATCGCCGCCCGGGAGGACCGCGGGCTGCGCTTCGACGTGCGGCTGCAGGGCGAGGGTGAGACGGTGTTCCTCAGCTATGAGTGAGCCAGTTGCGAGCAAGCCATGAGCGACCTTCTCTGGCCCGGCGACGCGCGGGCCGGTGCGGTGCTGTCCGACGCGAGCGTGCTGGCCGCCCTGGTGCGCGTCGAGGCCGCCTGGCTCGGCGCCCTGCACGCGCATGGCATCGCCGACCGCGCCGACGATCTGCACGAGCTGGTCGGCCCGGCCGATCTGCCGGCCCTGGCGGCGGATGCCGAGGGCGGCGGTAACCCGGTCATCCCACTGCTGGCCCTGCTGCGCGAGCGGCTCGCGGCCCGCGACGAGGCCGCCGCCCGCTGGCTGCACGCGGGCCTGACCAGCCAGGACGTGCTGGACACCGGGCTGGTGCTGGCCCTGCGCGAGGCGGCCGACCGGATCCGCGACGACCTGGCCGAGCAGGTCGCGACCCTGGCCCGGCTGGCCGATCACCACCGTGGCACGGCGATGACCGGCCGGACCCTCACCCAGCACGCCGTGCCGGTCACCTTCGGGCTCGCCGTGGCGACCTGGCTGACCGGGGTGCTGGACTCTCGGGACGCCCTGCACCGGGCGGCCGACCTGCCGATCCAGCTCGGCGGGGCGGCCGGCAGCCGGGCCGCGCCCACCGCCCTCGCCGGCTCGCCGGAGCGGGCCGGCGATCTGGTGGCGGCCACCGCGGCAACGCTCGGGTTACCGGCGCGCGAGCCCTGGCACACCGCCCGGGCCCCGCTGACCCGGTTCGCCGACGCCCTGGTCACCGCCACCGACGCCTGGGGACGGATAGCCAACGACGTGCTGGTCCGGTCCCGCCCCGAGATCGGCGAACTCCGCGAGCGCACCGGCGGCGGCTCCTCGGCCATGCCCAACAAGCAGAACCCGGTGCTGTCCGTGCTGATCCGGCGGGCCGCGCTGGCCGCGCCGCCGCTCGCCGCGACCCTGCACACGGCCGCGGCCGAGGCGGTCGACGAACGGCCGGACGGCGCCTGGCACATCGAGTGGGCCACGCTGCGCACGCTCGCCCGCCGCGCGGTGGTGGCCGCTTCGCAGACCGCCGAGCTGCTGGCCGGGCTGCACGTGGACGAGCAGCGGATGGCCGCGACACTCGCCGCCGCCCGCCCCGGGATCGACGCTGAACAGCGTAAATACGGCGCCGAGGACCCATACCGCGGTGCCACCGACCAGATCATCGACGCGGTGCTGGCCCGCGCCGCGGAGAAGCCGTGTTGACCGCCGTCCCGCTGATCGACGCGCCGGAGCGGCCGCTGGTGCTGCTCGGGCCGTCGCTGGGCACCTCGGTCGAGACGCTGTGGCGGCGCTGCGCCCGGCTGCTGCGCGGGCGCTTCCACGTGGTCGGCTGGGACCTGCCGGGACACGGTCGCAGCGCACCCACGACGACCGCGTTCGACCTCGCCGGGCTGGCCGCCGAGGTGCTCGCGCTCGCCGACCGCGTGCGACCCGGCACCCGGTTCCGCTACGCCGGCGACTCGGTCGGCGGCGCGGTCGGCCTGCAACTGCTGCTCGACGCCCCGCACCGGGTGGAGTCCGCGGTGCTGCTCTGCACCGGCGCCAAGATCGGCGAGAACGCCGGCTGGCGACAGCGCGCCGAGACGGTCCGCGCCGAGGGCACGCACGCCGTGGTGAACGGCTCGATCGAGCGCTGGTTCGGTCCCGGCTTCGCGCAGCGCGAACCAGCCGTGGCCGGCGCCCTGCTGGACGCGCTGCGCGGCGCCGACCCGGAGAGCTACGCGCTGGTCTGCGAGGCGCTGGCGACCTTCGACGTCCGCGACCGGCTCGGTGAGATCAGGGTGCCGGTGCTGGCCGTGGCGGGCGCCGACGACCAACCCACGCCGCCGGGCGGGCTGGCCCAGATCGCCGACCGGGTGCGCAACGGCCGGCTCGTCGTGCTGGACGGCGTCGCCCACCTCGCGCCCGCGGAACGACCGGAGACGGTGGCCGCGCTGCTGGACGAGCACTTCGGCGGGCCGCTCACCCGCGACCAGGTGCGCCAGGCCGGGATGGCGGTGCGCCGGGCGGTCCTCGGCGACGCGCACGTCGACCGGGCCACCGCGGCGACGACCCCGTTCACCCGCGATTTCCAGGAGCTCATCACGGCGTACGCGTGGGGGGAGATCTGGACCCGCCCCGGCCTGGACCGCCGCAGCCGCTCGATGATCACCCTGACCGCGCTGGTGGCCATGGGCCACCAGGAGGAGCTCGCGATGCACGTGCGTGCCGCCCGGACCAACGGGCTGACCGACGATGAGATCAAGGAAGTGTTGTTGCAGAGCGCGATCTACTGCGGAGTGCCGGCCGCGAACGCCGCCTTCCGGATCGCCCAGCAGGTGCTCGCCGAGCTGAACGGGGAGCAGCTGTGACGGCCGAGGTGATGTCCGCGGCGGCGGCGGTCGAGGCGGTGCGCGACGGCGACACCGTGCTGGTCGGCGGGTTCGGCATGGCCGGCATGCCGGTGGAGCTGATCGACGCGCTGATCGAGCACGGCGCCGGCGACCTCACGATCGTGAGCAACAATGCGGGCAACGGCGACACCGGCCTCGCTGCGCTGCTGGCTGCCGGACGCGTACGCAAGGTGGTCTGCTCGTTCCCGCGGCAGTCCGACTCGTGGGTCTTCGACGGGTTGTACCGGGCCGGCAAGATCGAGCTCGAGGTGGTGCCGCAGGGCAACCTCGCCGAGCGGCTGCGCGCCGCCGGTGCCGGGATCGGCGCGTTCTACAGCCCCACCGCGGTCGGCACCCCGCTCGCCGAAGGCAAGGAGTCCCGCGTGATCAACGGCCGGGAGTACCTGCTGGAGTTCCCGATCGCCGGCGACGTGGCGCTGATCCGGGCACACCTCGCCGACCGGATGGGCAACCTCGTCTACCGCAAGACCGCGCGCAACTTCGGCCCGGTGATGGCCGCCGCAGCCGCCGTCACCGTCGCCCAGGTCGCCCAGATCGTGGACGTCGGCGAGCTCGACCCGGAGGCGGTCGTGACCCCGGCCATCTATGTGAACCGCCTGGTGGAGGTGGCGCCGTGAGCCTGACCCGTGACGAGATGGCCGAAATCGTGGCCCGGGACATCCCGGACGGGTCCTACGTGAACCTCGGCATCGGGCAGCCCACCATGGTGGCCGACCACCTGCGCCCGGATCAGGGGGTCGTCCTGCACACCGAGAACGGCATGCTCGGGATGGGACCGCCGGCCACCGGCGACGAGATCGACCCCGACCTCACCAACGCCGGCAAACAGCCGGTCACCGAGCTGCCCGGCGCCGCCTACTTCCACCACGCCGACTCGTTCGCCATGATGCGCGGCGGGCATCTGGACGTCTGCATCATGGGCGCGTTCCAGGTCTCCGCGGCCGGCGACCTGGCGAACTGGTCGACTGGCGCGCCGGACGCGATCCCCGCGGTCGGCGGCGCGATGGATCTGGCGATCGGCGCGAAGCAGGTCTTCGTGATGATGTCGCTGTTCGCCAAGGACGGCGCGCCGAAGCTCGTGCCGGAGTGCACCTACCCGCTGACCGGGCGCGCGTGCGTGAGCCGGGTCTACACCGACGTGGCGATCTTCGAGGTGGGACCGGAGGGCGTACGCGTCCTGGAGACCTTTGGAATCACCCGCAGTGAGCTGGCCGATCGATTGGAGATGCCGGTCCGCTAGCGCAATCGGATCTTCTTCGTCGAGGATGTCCTGGTGACGTCTTCTTCGACCGGCTGGCCGGAAGCTCCCGTGGTGTACGAGATCGACACCTGGCCGTGGCTGACCGCGGTCGGGCAGCGGCTGGGTCGTGCGGTGACCCTGGCTGACCTGCCGGCCGAGGTGTGGGACGAGGCGGTGCCGCCCGGCGCCGACGCGGTCTGGCTGATGGGGGTCTGGGAGCGCAGCCCGGCGGGGGTGGCGATCGCGCAGGCCAACGAGGGTCTGCAACGGGCCTTCCGCGCCGCCCTGCCCGACCTGCAGCCGGCCGACGTGGTCGGTTCGCCCTACTGCGTGCACCGCTATGTGGTCGACGAGCGGCTGGGTGGCCCGAACGGGCTGGCCACCGCGCGCGCCGAGCTGCGCCGCCGCGGCCTGCGGTTGATCCTCGACTACGTGCCGAACCACGTGGCGCCGGACCACCCGGCGATCGTGTCGCACCCGGAGTGGTTCATCCGCGGTTCGGCGGCCGACCTGGAGCGCGAACCCGAGGCCTGGTTCGCTGCCGGGGAGCACGTGGTGGCGTACGGCCGGGATCCGTATTTTCCGCCGTGGCCGGATGTCGCCCAGCTGAACGCGTTCGACGCCGGGCTGCGCGCGGCCACCGCGGCGGCACTAACCGAGATCGCCGGGCAGTGCGACGGGGTCCGCTGCGACATGGCAATGCTGTTCACCACCGAGGTGTTCACGCGCACCTGGGGTGCCTATGCGGGGCCGCCGCCGGCGGACGAGTTCTGGCCGCCGGTGACCGAGCAGGTGCACGCCGTCCATCCGGAGGTGCTGCTGATCGCCGAGGTGTACTGGGACACCGAGTGGACCATGCAGCAGCAGGGCTTCGATCTCTGCTACGACAAGCGGCTCTACGACCGGCTGGCGGGCGAGGGTGCCGACGCGGTCCGCAAACACCTGTTGGCCGGCCGCGACTATCAGAACCGGCTGCTGCGCTTCATCGAGAACCACGACGAGCAGCGCGCCGCCACCGCGCTGCCGGGTGGTCGGGGGAGGGCCGCCGCGGTCGTCGTCGCCACCCTGCCGGGCGCGACGATGTGGCACGACGGGCAGTTCGAAGGGTTCCGTCGGCACCTGCCGGTCTTTCTCGGCCGCCGGCCGGACGAGCCGGTCGACTTCTCGCTGCAGACGTTCTACCACGCGCTGCTGGCGGCGGTCGCGGGGATCCGGCGCGGCGGCTGGACCCTCGCCGAGTGCCGCGGCTGGCCGGACAATCCGAGCCACCACGACATGCTGGCCTGGGTGTGGCACGACGAGTTGCCGCACCACGTGGTCGTGGTGAACTTCGCCGACCGGCGCGGGCAGGCCCGGGTGGTGCTGCCGTTCGAAGCGCTGGCCGGTCGGTCGTGGCGGCTCGTCGACCTGCTGTCCGGCGAGACCTACAAGCATTCCGGCGACGAGCTCGCCGGCGAGGGCCTTTACGTCGACCTGCCGCCGTGGGGCTTCCATCTCTTCGCCTTTTGATCCGATTTAGGCGGTATATACTCTTCTTCCATCCACCAAGGTCATTGCCACCCTGGTGTCGCCGATCCGCTCCGGTGGGCCGGCGGTGGGATCACCGTCGAGGACGATCAGGTCGGCCCGGAAACCGGGGCGCAGGCTTCCGGTGTCGTCCAGGTGATTCACGTACGCCGAACCGGCCGTGTACGCCCGCAGCGCGGTATCCAAGCTCAGCGCCTGACCCGGCAGGAAGCGAGCGGCGTCGTCGCCGTGATGGACCCGGTTGACCGCGACATGCATGCCCTGCAACGGGTCCGGCGTGGTCACCGGCCAGTCGCTGCCCCCGGCCAGACGGGCGCCGGCCCGGTGCAGATCGCCGAACGGGTACTGCCAGGTGGCCAGCCTCGGGTCCAGAAACGGCAGGGTGAGATCGTCCATCTGCGGCTCGTGCGCGGCCCAGAACGGCTGGATGTTCGCGGTCGCGCCGAGCGCGGCGAACCGGGGGGCGTCATCCGGGTGCACCACCTGCAGGTGGGCCAGATGCGGGCGGGTGTCGGTGTGGCCGTTCACCCGCCGGGCCATGGCGACCGCGTCCAGGGCATCGCGGACC